>CANQRJ010000078.1 GCA_947626215.1 uncultured Bacilli bacterium | reverse complement strand
GTGATTATTTTAACAAGTTAAAATAATCTATCGTTGGTTTGTCGTGACTTTGTCACTTTTGTTTGACAAACCTACAAATAAAAATTGAATATTTCTCTTTTCATTTCATAGGTATCATTGTAAAATATTTTCTTTATTTTTATACAAAAAGATGAAAAATTTTTGCTCTTTTTCATCTTTTTTATATTAATCATTTTTTAAATTAAACTCAAACATAGAAACTAACCATCTTATTTGTTTATAAGTGAGTTTAAATTGTTACAAAATTATTTTTTTAATACTTTTTTAAGCCACTTTCCTGTATATGATTTTTCATTTTTGCTCACTTCTTCTGGAGTTCCTGTTGCCACCACAGTTCCTCCGTTAATCCCACCATCTGGTCCTAAATCGATAATGTAGTCTGCTACTTTAATAACATCTAAGTTGTGTTCAATTACAATGACTGTGTCTCCATTATCGACAATACGATTTAAAATGACTAATAATTTTTTTATATCTTCTGTATGTAATCCTGTAGTTGGTTCATCTAAAATAAATAAACTTTTTCCTGTTGCTTTCTTTTGAAGCTCTTTCGCTAATTTTACTCTTCCTGCTTCTCCACCTGAAAGTGTTGGAGCACTTTGTCCTAAAGTAATATAAGTAAGTCCTACATCCATTAAAACATCTAATTTTCTTTTGATTTTAGGAACATTTTCAAAAAATTTTGTGGCTTCACTGACTCTCATGTCTAAGACTTCACTGATATTTTTACCTTTAAATTTAATTTCCAATGTTTCTTTATTGTAACGTTTTCCATGACAAACATCACATGGAACATAAACATCTGGTAAGAAGTGCATTTCAATTTTTTTCACTCCATCGCCCCAACAAGCTTCACATCTACCGCCTTTGACATTAAATGAAAATCTTCCTTTGTCGTAACCATGCATTTTACTTTCTTTTGTATTGGCATATAAGTCTCGAATATCATCAAACACACCTACGTAAGTTGCAGGATTACTTCTTGGTGTTCTTCCAATGGCATCTTGACTAATCATAACCACTTTATCAATATTTTCTAATCCTTTTACTTCTTTGCATTTTCCTGGAATTTCTTTGGAATTATAAATTTTTTTAGCAACGGTTTTATATAAAATTTCATTTACTAAAGAGCTCTTTCCAGAACCTGATACTCCAGTTACACAGATAAATTTTCCTAAAGGAAATTTGACATTAATCTTTTTTAAGTTATGTTCTTCTGCTTTTAATACTTCTAAATATAAGCCATTTCCTTTTCTTCTTTTTTTTGGAACTTCAATTTTTTCTAAACCACTTAAGTATCTTCCAGTTAAACTATTTTTGTCTTTCATGACTTCTTCTGGAGTTCCTGCACTTACTACACGACCCCCTTCTTCTCCGGCTCCTGGACCAATATCGACTAAGAAATCGGCCGCCCGCATTGTATCTTCATCATGTTCTACCACTATTAAAGTGTTGCCTAAGTCTCTCATTTCTTCTAAGGAATGAATGAGTTTTTCATTATCTTTTTGATGAAGTCCAATACTTGGCTCATCTAAGACATAAAGAACCCCAGATAATTTACTTCCTATTTGAGTGGCAAGTCTGATTCTTTGGGACTCTCCACCAGATAAAGTGCCGGCAGGTCGATGAAGTGTTAAATATTCAAGTCCAACGTTTACTAAGAAACTTAAACGATTATCAATTTCTGTAAGTAATAAACGACTGATATTTTCTTCTTCCTTGGTAAGTTTTAATTCTCTTAAAAAATCTCTTAACTCACGGATGCTCATCGTCGTCATATCATAAATATTCTTTTTATTGATAAAGATATTTAAAACACTGTCTTGAAGTCTTGTTCCATGACATTTCACACATTCCGTTTCCACCATGAATGTTTCTAACCATTCTCTCGTCCAAGCACTTGTGGTTTCAATGTATCTTCTTTCTAAGTTTGGAATCGCTCCTTCAAAATAATCATTCGTATAACGAACATTACCGTTTTTAGCTACATATTTGATTTCAATCGGTTCATTTGATCCATATAACAAAATATTTAATTTCTCTTTTGGAATGTCTTTTACAGGAATGTTCATATCGATTCCATATTTCTCACAAATAGCTCTTATGGTGGTGTTATGAACATTATTTTCAATGGTATAACCAAGTAAGGCATTTTGATTTAAACTTTTGTCTTTATTTGGAATGATAAGTTCTTCACTTATTTTTAATTTAGTTCCTAATCCTTTACATTCTGGACAAGCTCCATAAGGACTATTAAAAGAAAACAATCTTGGTTCTAATTCAGGAATAGAATAATTACAATGAATACAAGCATAATGCTCACTCATTACGATTTCTTCGCCATCTATAATATGTAATACGACTTTGCCATCTGCTAGTTTTGTACTGGTTTCAATGGATTCAAAAATTCTTCCTCTTTCACTTTCTTTGACTACAATACGGTCTACTACGACATCAATATTGTCTTTTTTATTTTTTTCTAAAGGAATTTCTTCATCTAAACTCAAAACATTGCCGTTTACTCTTACTCTTGAAAATCCTTTGGCTCTTAAATCATCAAATAAATCTTTATGAGTTCCTTTTTCACCATGAACCACTGGGGCTAAAATTTCTAATTTTGTTCCTAAAGGAAACTCCATCACTTTATTGGTCATTTCTTCAATACTTTGACTTTTAATTGGAATATGATGATTAGGACAATATGGAACTCCAATACGCGCGTATAAAAGTCTTAAAAAATCATAAATTTCGGTTATGGTTCCTACCGTACTACGAGGGTTTTTATTCGTTGTTTTCTGATCAATAGAAATACTAGGAGATAGTCCTTCTATACTATCGACATCTGGTTTTTCGGTTCCTCCAATAAATTGTCTTGCATAAGCAGAAAGACTTTCTACATATCTTCTTTGACCTTCAGCAAAAATGGTATCAAAAGCTAGACTACTTTTACCAGAACCTGATACTCCTGTCATTACTATTAGTTTATTTTTAGGAAGTTCAATATTTATATTTTTTAAATTGTTTTCTCTTGCTCCCTTTACAATAATTTTATCCATAGCACACCTCACAAATGAAATCCTTATTATTTTACCACAAAAAAAGAAATTTATTTGCAAAATTAATATAGCATATATTTGTTTGCTTATCAAGTTTTTTTGTATAATGATTGTAAATTTTTAGTTCTTCTTCCATTTTCTTTTCTTTTTTTATGATAACCTATTTATAGGTGATAAGAATGACGATTCAAAATTTTATTGATTTTTTTCAATACGATTTAAAAATTAAAAACATGATTACAAAAGCCACGCCAAAATTTACAGATGGTTTCAGTAAAAATTACATTATGAAATATAGTGATAAACTTTTTGAAACGATTAATGATTGTCGTTATTACTTTAATAAAATTACAAGTCAATTTACTTTTTTAGAACTTTATAAAGAAACTATGACTAATCTTTTTAAAGAAATGGAAGACGAATTATCTGATTGTGGATATGATTTTCGAAAATTAAAAATTTTTTATGAAAAAAGATTTTCTCAAATGAGAGAGTCTTTTGTAACAGAAGTTGGGACTCATTGCATTGGGTATTTAATATTTTTTAATCCTCCTATTCAAAATGCAATTTCTTTAAATGAACTTCTTCATGTTGTTCATCAAAGTATTATTAATAATGATGATTATTACAGAGCTCTTCCTGTTATAAAAGAAAAGACAACTTCTTTAAATAATGAAATTACCTTACGAGGTGTAAATTCGTCTTTAGCAGATGAAATTTTTAAAACTTTACCGGATCAAGTGGATATTGGCTCTTACATTGAAATTCTTTCCATGAATGAAGAAAATGCTCTTATGATGGTTCGTGATAGAGGTCATGCCTTATCAATCGAAATCAAAAAAGAAGAAAATAATTTTTATTATATTCATTATTTTCTTCCTAAAATTTGTAATGTTGATATGGTAAACAATTTACCTGGCGTATCTAAAGTTAATGATCAAAGTAAATTTACAAGTGGTACATTTCGAACTACAAAAGAAAATTTATCCAAAGATTTAGTAACTTTTATTTTAAATGTTCCAACGGATTTAGATATGGATTTTCATTTTCCAACTAAATAGTTTTTTTCTAACAAGAAGTCTATCTGATTATTCCATTTTCTATTCCTAATCTAAAGTATTTGGTGTTAAGTTTTACGGTTATAACCGTAAAACTTTTTATTTTTTATTTTTCTACGGTTGCAACCGTAAAACTTATTTTACTTTTCTTTCTTGGATTTTATAGGATATTTTTAAAATGAGTTTCCATGGAGCAAACCTTGATAAAAATAAGACCAGTTTCATACGGAAAGTAGGAACAATGATTAATTTTTTTTGAAACATTTTATCAATAGCATATTTTGCCGTATATTCACTTGAAATTCCTTTTACTGAAAAATGTCCTTTTGCTACTTTGTTAAATTCGGTATTCACAGGTCCTGGGCATAAGGCGGATATAACTACTTTACTTTTTCTTTTTCTTAATTCTTCATATATTGCTAGCGTTAATTTTAAAATATAATTTTTTGTTGCATAGTAAGTAGAAAGTCTTGGTCCTGCTAAAAAGCCTGCACTACTACAAACATTGAGTAGATATCCTCCTTTTTGTTCTTTTTCTAATTTTTGTAAACATAATTTTGTTAATATATGGTAACTGATTACATTTAAGTCAATCATTTCTAATTCTCGATCTAAATCGGTTTCTAAAAATTCCCCAAAAAGACCAAACCCGGCATTGTTAATAAAGATGTCAATTCTCTCTTCTTTTATTGTTTCAAAAAGTTTAAAAACTTCTTCTTTTTTTCTTAAATCACAAGTATAAATGGTGACATTTACTTTTAATTCTTTTTGAAGTTCTATAAGTCTTTCTTTTCTTCTTGCCACAAGAATTAAATCGATATTTTTAGTAGCTAAATATCTTGCCATATCTCTTCCAATTCCAGAACTTGCCCCAGTAATGAATGCTTTCATTTAATCATCTCCAATAATAGTATAGCAAAAAAGAATGCATTTCACACGATTTTATCTTATTTCAATAAATACTTTTCTCTTTCTACGCTTATTTATATTATGATTTAAAAAAATTAACTTATTTCATATTTCAATTTATATGCATCATTCACATTTCCTGTACCACTAGAAATTTTCACGTCTTTTTTTAAATAAAGAGTAGGTTTAAAATCGCTCTTATAACTAACTGCATGATGGGCTTTAGCAACGTAATTGGTACGTAATTCATTTACATATGCATAGCCTTCAATAATTACCGTAGGACTTAATAAAAGTTCAAAATCTGATGATGTTTTTGCCCAGTTATATTCTAAACATGTTTCACTTAATGGAGAATAAATATTTATATTTAGACAATCATTTCTGTTTTTTCCACCTGTTGCATAGAAAAAATCTGTAACATATCTAAGTGCGATTAACCCTTCCCATAATATTTCATTTGATCCTTTCTCATATGTATCGCAAGTATTATTAGAACAAATATCAATTGTTACATTCCATCTTTCTTGAACATAATGTTCCTCTACAGTAGGTGATTGTTTAGCATCTGGCGCGCCTAAATTCCAAAATACTTTTTCAATCATTAATTTAGCATTTTCTTGTAGTCCTGTTTGTGTATAATCTCCTTTTCTTGTATAATAATCTCCTTCATTTAAAGTTCTCATAAGACTAGCTTCTGTCCAATCATTTGATTGAATAGTATTATAAACTTCTGAGAATGTTTCATTTCTTACGATTTTTACTCTTTGCTCCACATTTTTTTCTGAAGTCATTACATTTACTAAACCTATAATTCTCCATGTTTCATTATTAAATGTGATATAGTTATCAGGGTTTTGTCCTGCATAACGGTACTCTGTTGTTTTGAATCCTTCATCATTTAATGTTCCTGATACATTGTCATGTGTAACTTCAAAAAGCCCATCTCCTTCTGTTACAACTGGTATTGCTTTACCTAAAATGTATGCTCCTTTTACAAAATAAAGATTACATTTGGTTCTTGATGTGGTGACACCTTTTATTTTTATCGTTTCATCATCTGTCATAGATACTTTGATATCTGGATTTTTATTTCCTAAAACTCCACAGTAACTTTGACTTTCATCTAAAACATAGCCTTCCTCTTTTCTTGGCATTTCTTTTTGAATCACTCCATCTTTATAAAAAGCAAAATAAATGTTTCCTGGATCTTCAACACTCCCATTAATCACATTAAATTCATCATTTGTTTCAAAGATAGCAAACGTTCTATATAGAATCAATCCTGTTATTAACAAAATACAAGTTATGGTAAACAATATAATTCCTATTTTCTTTTTATTTTTTTCTTTAAATTTTTCTAATTTCATATGAAAAAAATCACCCTACTCTATAGAATAGATTTTATCATATGACCCCCCCCCCGTCAATTGACACTTTGGAATGTTATCAAAAAAAAACTAGTTCACAAAACTAATTCTTTTGTAATTCTTCGATGGTCTCTATAGAAAGACCTGTGACTTCTGATATTTCTTTTATATCATACTTTCCTAGCATTTTACGAGCGATCTCTAGTTGTTTATTTTTCTCGCCACGCTTTTCGCCGATGGCTTCGCCTTCTCGTTTGCCTTCTAGTCTTTCTGAGTTGAGTTGAAATCGAATATCTTGTTCATGGGTTAAGAAACTTGTGAATTCTTTATTTTCATTTAGTTTCTCTACTTTCTCTTGATATTTTTT
>CANQRJ010000077.1 GCA_947626215.1 uncultured Bacilli bacterium | reverse complement strand
ATATCGAAAATCTTATATTCAATGTCATTCCTTCCTTATAATTCTATTTTACGTCAAATTTTTATGCGATTGCCTTATTTCCCACAGTCCTTTTAAGATTTATATTTTTTCTTTTTTTTCGGTAATTCTATTTTCTTCGGTAATTCTACAGACGATTTTGAATCTTTTGTTTTGGTTACTATTTTATACTCTTTTTTAGGTAAAGGATCTTCTTCTGTATTTTTCCTTTTTATAGTATAACGATCTGTTAATTTTTCTTTTATTAATTTTTTTCTTTCCTTTTTTAACCTTTTTGATTGATTTTCTTTTAAAGCTTTTAATTCCAATTTATTTTTAGTAGATTGTAATCTAAATATTTTTAATATATCACTTATAATGACACATAAAGCAGGAATTACGACAATTATTAACCAACCACCTCTAGTTGCTAAAAATCCTTGCAATAATCCTAATTGAGGAATTTTAAATAAGACTTTACCATGAATATTTGTAAATTTTGCAGGAACTGGATCAGGAGACAAATTGGCATCTCCCTTCGTATAAAATACCCATTCTCCTCCTTCCATTGCTTTATTTACTACTCGGTGAGTAATTACCATTCCTTGAGTTAAAGAGTACGAAGAAGTAAAAGTTATAATATCTCCAATTTTAATATCGTCTGGATTTTTAATTGTTAAATCAATCACTACATCATTTGGTACTATATTTGGTTCCATACTTTGAGTCAGTATTGTATATAAACTTATGGCAGGCTTAAAAGCTTCTCCTTTTTGAGCATATATTCTAACTGACACAAAATAATATAATAAAAAACCGGCTACTATTACTAAAATTACTAACACAACCCAAGAGAGAATTCCTGTTATGAATTTAATTATTTGAGTTATAGAATGTACTTTTTCACGTTTATCCTTCATAACTAAAAACCTCTCTATTCTCTATTTAATATTATAACCAATTCTATACTAAAAAACAAGATTTTAAAAAAATTATCATACATTTTTTGAAATTATTTAAATTGATTTTTACATAAGAAAAGTAACACCTTCACAATGTTACTCTTTTTTTTAATTTGCTTCTACAGTAATTTTTGCTTTAAATCGTTTTCCCATTTGATTATTTTGATTAACGCCTGTATCAATAAAACGATAAACAATATCATAATTATAAGTAGAATTAGCAGGAATTAACAATGTTCTTACAATATAATCTTCAGTAGAAGGAACTACCGTTTCAGATTTAATTAATACTCCATCACGATATACAGAATACACAAATTCACTTGCAGGATTAAATTCATTTAATACATCAGTAAATTTAATACTGTAAGGTAAGGTTCTTGAACTTTGATTGTTAATGGTTAACTTTTGAGTACCTGTCCAATTTGGAGATATGTCTGGAGCGACAACATCTTGTTTATAAGAAATGTATAAAATATTATTGTCTTTCGCGGAAATATCTAATGATCCACCATCTGATTTATCACAATTTTTATCGCACTCTCCATCGCCATTTTTATCAATGTTGCGGTCTGGATTGCCATCGTTATTCGTATCAAGATTTAGATCTGGTTTCCCATCGCCATCAACATCTATATTTGTATCTGGGAATCCATCTTTGTCCGTATCACAATTTAAATCGCATTTGCCATCATTATTCGTATCTTGATCCATTAAATTACGATCTGGAATGCCATCGCCATTAGTATCTTGATTGACATCTCCTTTACCATCTTTATTTACGTCAATATCTAAGTCTGGTTTGCCGTCTTTATCGGTATCTAGATTGACATCAGGAGTTCCGTCCCCATCAACATCTACATTCGTATCTGGGAATCCATCTTTGTCCGTATCACAATTTAAATCGCATTTGCCATCTCCATCGGTATCTTGATCCATTAAGTTACGATCTGGATTTCCATCGCCATCAACATCTACATTAAAGGTTGGTTTTTTATTTCCGCCGTAATCGACATTGTAATCTGGAATGCCATCCCCATTTGAATCACAATTGACATCGCATTTGCCATCGCCATTGGTATCCACATTTGTCTCAGGTTTACTATCATAATCATTATCTACGTTTGTATCTGGTTTACCATCTTTATCGTTATCAATATTTACATCAGGTACGCCATCTCCATCTAAATCTACATTGGTATCTGGCCATCCGTCGTTATCGGTATCACAGTTTACATCGCATTTGCCATCATTATTTGTATCTTGATTCATTTTATTATAATCAGGATCTCCATCAAAATCTGTATCTAAGTTGAAATGTGGGCTTCGATCTCCACCCCAGTCTACATTGGTATCAGGTTTCCCATCGCCATTGACATCACAGTTTAAATCGCAGATTCCATCCCCATCTGTATCTTGGTTCAAATTAGAATTTTTCTTATCACAATTGGTATCACAAACTCCATCTTTATTTTTATCTACGTTTGTTTCTGGAATACCATTATTATTTTTATCACAGTTTAAATCGCACTTGCCATCACCATCTTTGTCAACGTTTAGATCTGGTTTCCCATCGCCATTTACATCGACATTTTTATCTGGGAATCCGTCATTATTGGTATCACAGTTTAAGTCACATTTGCCATCCCCATTCGTATCTTGATCCATTAAGTTGCGATCAGGTTTCTTATCTCCATCTGTATCTTGATTTACATCGCCTTTTCCATCACCGTTGACATCAATATTTAAATCTGGTTTCCCATCGCCATCCGTATCCTCATTAAAGTCAGGATTTCCATCGCCATCAATATCTACATTTACATCAGGGAAACCATCATTATTAGTATCACAGTTTAAGTCACATTTGCCATCATTATCGGTGTCTTGATCTTTTAAATTTTTATCTGGTTTGCCATCGTCATCGGTATCCACATTTACATCTGGCTCTTTATCGCCATTAACATCAATGTCTAAGTCTGGTTTGCCGTCGCCATTGGTATCCACATTAATATCAGGCTTATTGTCTCCATTTGTATCGACATTTACATCTGGAATGCCATCTTTGTCAACATCGACATCCACGTCAGGAGTTCCATCATGGTCTAAATCTTTATTGACATCAGGCGTTCCATCTCCATCTAAATCTACATTCGTATCTGGCCATCCATCGTTATTTGTATCACAATTTAAATCACATTTGCCATCGTTATCTGTATCTTGATTTAATAAATTACTATCAGGGATGCCATCTCCATTTGTATCTTGGTTAAAAGTAGATCTGTGATTTTCACCATAATCCACATTTATATCAGGGATGCCATCTTTATTTGTATCTACGTTTACATTTGGCTTTCCGTCTCCTGTTGTATCAATATTTATATCAGGAATACCATCTCCATTTGTATCACAGTTCAAGTCACATTTGCCATCACCATCGGTATCACAATTTAAATCACAAGAGCCACCTCCTGTAATTCCACCTTGTCCATATAAAGCAATATACGTGAATGTTGCTCCACCTACACCAAGGAATAAAAATAAGAATAATATTAATAAAATTAAAAATGTTTTTCTTTTATTTTTTTCTTTTTCTTCTTCTAAAAGTTCTTGATATTGTTCTTCATAATCAACTTGCTCATTTATAGGACTTTGCTTTTCTTTATCTTCCATACTTATTCTCCTATTCTATTTATCTTATGAGATAATGATACCATAAACCTTCATAGAAAACAAGAAAAAGAAAGCAAAAATATTAGAATAATTCAATTTGATAAGGATGGTCCTTATCACCTGTATTACCAACTATTTTTACTTCTTTTTTCAAATATAAAGAGGGTCTCACTGCATGGGCATATTTTGTTGAACATTATCTTGAGGGCCTCCTTAGTTTCTCTATTTCTATAATTCATTCTACATGAAAAATCTCTCTTTTGCAAGAGAGAAAATTTATTCATTTAATGATAACTGAAATGGATTACTTTCACTTCCATTACCATTAATTATTTCTATATTATCTTTTAAATATATCGTTGGATAAACATCATTTTCGACTGACGCATAATTAAATCTTAAACTTCCATTATAATTAGATTTTTGATTAGGAGCATGAAATGATTGAAATATTCTTACTACGGCATTTGTATCTTTACCTTCAAGCGCTCTATCTAGAAGCCATAATGAAGCATATGTTTCGTTATCTAAGCCAAAATATAACCATGTTTTATTATAACAATCTGGATAATTGAATTTAAACAAGTCTGAATTCTCTTCTTCATAATGCCAACGAAGTAATGTTATTTCATCTAAACAAGATTTTCTAGAAGTTGTGCTTCCTCCACTTGTCATATATCCATAATCGGATGCATATAAAAGTCCTACATTTCCTTCCCATAGGTAAGCTTGTTCATTAGCTATTGCATTACTACGTTCTTGTTGATAAATTGGATCCGTTAAATTAGCAATCGTATTAACCCATCCTAAATTCCAATATACTTTGTTTATCATTTTTTTTGCAGAATCTTTTAATTTATTATAGTAATCTCCTGTATTTAAATTGTTCATTAAACTAGATTTTGTCCAATCGTTTTGATTTTCTGAATCCCAGGCCATATGCCCTATACTTTCTTCTTTTGAAATTTTTACTCTTTGTTCTACTGTATTTGTACTTGTCATTACATTAACAAGTCCAACTATTCTCCATTTTTCACAATGATCTATTCCTGAAGTATATCCATTATCACAGTTAAACCATACATAGTTATTTGGACTAACCCCTGCATATCGATATTCTGTTTGTTGAAATCCTGGATCATTTATAGTTCCTGTAACATTTTCATGTGTTACTTTATACATTCCATCATTTTCTTTTACTATTGGCACTTCTTTTCCTAAAATATCTATACTTACTTGTTCTCCATTTAATGTTGCTCGATATGGATCAGTTTCACTTCCTGTTCCATTAATGATTTCTACATTATCTTTTAAATATAGCACAGGAAGAACATATCTAGTATATAAAGAATTAATATTTCTAAGAGCTCCGTTCATAGTCGTAGATGTATTCATAATTCGGATGACACTAATATTATTATAATTACTTGAAATCATTGTCCAGTAATCATTAGTATTCGGATTATATATCCAAGTATTTTGATAACAATCAGTATAATTATTGGAATTATGCCAATCAATTAAAGTAATAGAAAAACAAGAATTTCTAGTTGTACCAGTTTCTACTCCACTTGTTGTATATCCATAGTCACTTGGATAAAGTAGTCCAATCTTTCCTTTCCAAATATTTGGATAATTTTCTCTTACATTTGTTCCTCTTTCTTTTGTATAATATTGTATTGGTGTATTTTCAAGGTTAAACATATCACTTCTTTCATCATCAGGAGTAGCAATATTCCAATATACTTCTTCTATCATTTTTTGAGAATAAGTTTTTATTCCCGTTTCTGAAAACTTTGCTTCTACAGAAGCACTTTCCAAACACTCTGAACCATCTTCACTAAATTGGTTACAATTTTGATATGTTTCATTAGTTCTATTGTAATAAGATTCATTTAATAATTGACTTAAAGTACTTCCGTTCCAATTATTAGAACTAGATAAATCTTCTTTTAAATCCCAAATGATAGGACCAAGATCTTTTTCTCTTACAATCTTTACTCTTTGCTCTGCTTTACTTTCACTTGTCATTACATTGACAAGTCCTACTATTCTCCATTTTTCACAATGCTCTTCTCCATAAGTATATCCTTCATCACAATTAAACCATATGTAGTTATTTGGGTTTGACCCTGCATATCTATATTCTGCTTGTTGAAATCCTGGATCATCTAAAGTTTCTGTCACTTCATCATGTCTTACTTTGTACAATCCTTCTCCACTTTCTGTTAATGTCATTTCTTTTCCTAATATTACTACTGGGACTTCTACTTCTTCACTTTCTTTGGTTCCTATATTTCCTACTTTATCTTCTACACTTACTTCTACTTTATATGGACTTCCCATTTCTAAATTAGTAAATGTATAGGTTTTACTTTGGGATGTGACTTTTAATACTTTTGTTCCATCTCTTATTAAACTATAATTATATCCATTTTCTTGAATATTTGTTTCTGTATCTTCTGCTTCTACTTCTACTATGATATTTCTTTTTTCTTTTGTAACACTTACTTCTTTTACTTCTGGATCTGTTTGATCAATTTTTATGGTTGTTTCTTTTGTTTCACTTAAGTTCCCTGCTTCATCTTTACATCTTATTTGAAGACTTCTATTTTGAGTTTTACTATAAGGGAATGTAGTAAATACATTATTTTCATAACTTCCTTCTATTTTGGTATAACTCTCTTGTTCTTCTTCTTTTTCTTCACATGTGACATTTCCACTTGCTTCTTCTTCGATATTTATATTTAAAATTACATCCTCTTTTGTCCAACTCTCTTCACTTTCATTTTCTATTTTTGTAATATTTGGTGATGTTCCATCTACTTTATATGCTTCTGAACATATGGTTGTTTCATTTCCTAATTCATCTTCTGACCATATACACATTTTTTGAGCTTGATTTTGATCTTCAAATTCTATTTCATATTCTTTGTCTTGTAATTCTATTATATTTTCTGGATTACATTCTTCTGTAGAAATACAATATTTTGCTTCTTTTACTCCTACTAAATCTGTAAAAGTACTTTTTAAAATTAATTTTTTATACCAATCGTTTTCTCCTTCTTCAGATTCCATTGAAACTGCAAAATCTACTTTAGGTCCTGTTTGATCTAACTTACTTGTTTCATAAGTTTTTTCTTGGATATTTCCCACTTCATCTTTAAAATAAACTTGATAGGTTCCTTCTTGGGTTTCTTCTTTTTCTATCGTTACTTCCTTACTTGGTGTTATAGGTTGATAAGTTACTCCA
>CANQRJ010000076.1 GCA_947626215.1 uncultured Bacilli bacterium | reverse complement strand
AACCTACCTTTTTATGGTAGTATTATATCAAATTTTCTTTGCGAAGAAATTTTTTTAAAATTTACTCTTTTTTGCTGAAATAATATGATAGACTAGTTTTATTTTGTAAAATATAGTATAATCTTCTTAAGAATTAGGAGAGATTATGAAGAAGAAATTGTACTCTTTTATTTTAGTGATTTTTTGTTTTTTTCTTGTTACAGGATGTGGAGAAAAACAAAATGAAGTAACATCGAGTGACGAAGAAATTCTTCAATGTATGGTTCAGGAGCTAGATACATTTATTCAAAAAAATGAAAGTGAATTAAAAGAGATATCTTTAAATGATATTACGAATGAAACAAATGAAATTACATATTTTAAAGGCAAGTATACGGATTCAGAAAATAAGTATGTGATTTATAAATCTAACCCTACTTATGATAGAGAAATTATGAAATCTTTTGATCTTTATTTTGCAAAAAGCTTTCCTATTTATCAACAATTTACAATTAAAAATGGAATTTATGTTTTTGTAAAAAGCGATGAATTAGATATAAAAAATTTAGAAGAAAAATGTATTCCTCATTCTGAAATAAGTGGAAAGTCTTTGGATAAAGAAACATTAAAGAAATTAAAAAATACGAAAAAAATTATTATAAAAGAGGGAGAAAAACAAATTGGGACAATTACAAATGAAAATGCAATCAATTCTCTTTTAAATGAAATATCAAATAGTAAGCAATATGGAGATGTTTTTCTTTGTGATGGCAATCGCTTTCAATTTGAAATGTATGAGGAAAACTTAGAGCTCATTGACATACTTTATGTTTGGGGAGATGGAAAAAGGTTTATGCCAAAATCATTACAGGGTGGTTGTGCATATTATAATACTCCCGTGCAGGTAAATTGGAAAAATTTTATTGAAAGCGAAACAGATTATTTATTTTTCAATCTCATTGATTATTCTGATGGTTGTGATTCTGATGAAAATTTAGAAAAAATCTATGAAGATGATGAAATGATTTATTTTTTACATTGTCCTCGTAGTGACCGAGTTTTAGTAAATTTAGAATTATCTAATCTTACGATGTCTTTAAAATTTGCTTTAAATCATGGATATCTTACCCCTCAAAGTGTTTTAGAAAAAGATATCAATCATCTGATAACTGTCGCGATAAAGTAAAAGAGGGTGAATCATAATGAAAAAGAAAAATATTTTAATTCTTTTACTTTTTATTGCGCTTGTTTTCTTTCTTTTTTCTACGATTTATTTTTATCATGAGTTTCATGTTGAAAAAGAAAAATTAAAAAAAGCATTAGTACCTGCATTAAAGGAAGATTATTTTACTAAAATCTCTCTTACTGCAGAAAGTAAAATTAATATAGAAAAAAATACGGAATCTAGTTTTGCAGAATATTCTTCTAAGTATCAAATTCCGAATCCTTATGAAGAAAATTTTTATTCTGATAAAAAAAAGATTTTAGATGTTCCAAGAATGGGACAAATGCCACTTTTTCCTAATGGATGTGAGGCAGTAAGTGCAACCATGTTTTTAA
Organism: uncultured Bacilli bacterium; assembly: GCA_947626215.1. Taxonomy (GTDB): domain Bacteria; phylum Bacillota_I; class Bacilli_A; order RF39; family UBA660; genus Ventrenecus. The sequence goes on along the minus strand of CANQRJ010000076.1, from coordinate 5,373 downwards.
ATTATTTTGGTTTTTCTATTACGGCGGAAGATTTTATAAACAATTATTTACCAAAAGCTAAAGTGTGGGAAAAAGATGGAGTAAGATATGGACCTAATCCAAAAGATTTTTATGCAGGAGATCCTAAAGATGAAAAAAGAGGATGGGGAACTTTTGCACCTGTTATTTTAAATGCTTTAGAAAAATCTTTAGATGGAAGTTCTTATCTTGTTTCTGAAACTACTGGTAAAAATATTAATTATTTAATCAGTGATTTACCTGCCATCATTTGGGTGGGAGTAGATTATCAAGAACTTTCAGATGTTTATATGTGGTTTAATGAATCCGAAACAGAAGTTTATACTTATCCTAAAAATTCTCATACAGTTTTATTAGTGGGATATGATAAAGACAATTTCTATATTAACGATCCTTTAAAGCCAGAAGAGACGGTAAAGGTTTCTAGAACAATTTTAGAAAAAAGTTATAATTCTTATGGTAGACAATCCATTATTATGTATCAAGGAAGAACTGGCCTTTTTAAATAATTTTTATTTTAAGTACTTTTCTTTTATTATTTATGATATGATTTTATTAGTTATGGATTGGAGAACAAGAATTAATTTGATAGAAGGGAATACAATATGAAACGTAAATGGACTGTGATTTTTGCTTTTCTTTTAACTTTTCTTTTTATAGGAACAATGTGGTATCTTTATTCATTAAATAGAGAATATCCGGATGATGAAAATACTTTATATTCCGTAAAATTTGACGATGTAAGAATGCGTTTTGAAAGAATTGATTATGCTTTAGGTCAAAATCAACTTGTCGTGGTAGAAAAAAGTACCAATCGTGGAAAAACGTTTGAACAAGTGACCCAAAATTTTCTAACTTTAAGCATGGAACCAAAATTTATTTTTTACGATAAACTTTTTGGCTTTGCTATTTCGAAACCTAATTTATCAAAAAATAATAATTATATGGGAGTTTATGTTACATTGGATGGAGGGAAAACTTTTGAGTTAAGTCAAATTAATTATGATCAACCTGATATAGAAGTGCTTACCGTTTTAGATGTTCCATACTTTGAAGATGATTTACTCATCTTACCTTGTTCAATTTATAAAATAAAAGAAGATGATTCTGGGTATGAAGATGTCGATTTATTTTTTGTGAGTGATGATCGTGGGCTTACTTGGAATTTAAAAAATTAAAAAAGAAAGGAAAAATTTTTTGATGAAAGAAAAAAAATGGATTTTTTGGGGATTGATTCTTGTCTTTTTTCTTGTATTATTTTTTGGAATATTTATAGAATTTGGACCTAAAAAAGGAGACGTTTCTCATGTAGAAATTAAAGTTGGTGAATCTTCTTATTTTACTTCAGAAGAAATTCATTCGGCTATTCAGGTGGTATTAGAAAGATTCTCTCTTTTTCCTGCAACTTTAGAAAAAATCTGGTATAGCGAAAAAGATTCTTTAAAAGAAAGTGAAGAGCGGAAGAGGACATATCAAGTAGAAGACGTAATGATACTTTATTCTAATTTTAAAACTTATAAAGGAGAAATCGCGATTCAATCTGGTTTTAATTCGTCTTCAGAATACCAAAATTGGAAATGGATTTTAGTGAGAAATTCTGGTGAATCTTGGCAGCTAAAGGATTGGGGTTATTAATTAAAATTTTTTATGATATAATGTCTAGTAGATTGGTGGGTGATTCTATGAATCAAGAAGAAATAGGAAAAATGATTAAAAAAATAAGAATAGAACATCATCTATCTCAAACTTTATTCGCGCATAAACTTGGTGTGTCACCTCAAGCCGTATCTAAATGGGAAAATGGCAAAAATTTACCTGATATTTCTACTTTACAAGAAATGAAAAAACAATTTTCAATTCCTATTGATGAAATTTTAGAAGGTACTTTTCAGAGAAAAAATCATAAAAAAATGAAATTTTGTATTCTACTTCTTTTAATACTTGTTATTTTTATTGGCGTTTTCTTTTTTCTTCGTTTTCATAATGAAAACTTTGAGTTTAATGAACTGATTTCTACGAATACCGATTTTAAAGTTTTAGGAAGTGTAGTAAGAACAAACGATAGAACTTCTTTAATGATTCATGATGTAATGTATACAGGAAATGATGAAGACATTGTGTATGAAGAACTTCATTGTACTTTATATGAAGAAAAAAATAATGAAAAAACAAAAATTACTTCTTGTGAAAGTGGTGAAAATTCGACTCTTACAGAATATTTGAAAAATTTAAAAATGCGAATGGATCATTATGAAGTAAATTGTACGATGTTTACAGAAACAAATTTGTTTATAGAAATTGATACAATAAGTCATAATAAAACGATTACCTATAAAATTCCAATTGAAATTAGTGATAGCTCTTGTGATTAATATCAACTTGTGGTTGAATCTTTATTTAAACGAATGCTTTATTTCTTTTTTCTCTCTTTTCCTTTAAAATTTATCTTGAGGTGAAAAGTATGAAAAAGAAAAAAGTGTGGATTTTATTTTTAATTTGTTTATTTTTGGTCACTAGTTGTGGAACTAACAAAACGGACGCGTTAAAATTTAAAGAAGATTATGAATCTTTAAACGGAATGGAAACTTCTACTCCTGGAGTATCTTATCGAAGTATTACCATTGATGAAGACAACCCATTTATTTATACGACATTTAAAGAAGTGAAAGAAAAAATTGAAAATAAGGAAGATTTTCTTTTATATGTTGGTTTTTCTGGTTGCCCTTGGTGTAGATCTGTTATACCTTATGTCATTGAAGTAGCAAAAGAAAATCACATTGAAAAAATATATTATGTGAATATAAGAGAAGATAATACAAAAGAATCAGATTTAAGAGGTTATTTTAAAGTGGATAATAATAACCGTTTAGTATATGAAGTGTATCCTGATAAATACTATCATGATGTTTTAAATACTTTAGATGAATTTTTATCTCCATATACACTTACAGATAACAATAATAAAGAAGTAAACACTTTTGAAAATCGTTTATTTGCTCCTTCCTTTATTATTTATAAAGAAGGAAAAGCTATTTCTTTAGATGAATGTATTTCTAGTTTACAAAAAGATGGTTATCAAAAATTAACACCTGAGATTGAGGAAGATATCAAATCAAAAGCTCGTACTTTATTTCAAAAGTTTTCTATAAATTAAAAATATTTTTTTCAAGATTTATTTTTGATATAATAGAAATATAGGAAGTGGATTTTTCATGAATAAATTTATTCCCTTTTTTCTATTATTTATGATTTATTCTTTTCTTGGATGGTGTATGGAAGTAATACTTCACTGGTTTCAAACAGGAAAAATTGTAAATCGTGGATTTTTAATTGGCCCATATTGTCCTATTTATGGTTATGGAGTTATTGGTATTTTGTTTTTAATTGGTGAAAATTCTAAAGATGTATTAGATGTCTTTTTGAAATCCATTTTAATTTGTTCAATTTTGGAATATTTTACTTCTTATTTTATGGAAAAAGTGTTTCATGCTAGATGGTGGGATTATTCACAAAAGAAATTTAATATTAATGGAAGAATCTGTTTAGAAACTATGATTCCTTTTGGAATTTTAGGAACATTTTGTTTTTATATTTTAAATCCTTTGTTATTGAAATTTATTTTTTTCATAACTCCTCCTATTCGTATAGTTTTATTTTGGATATTACTTGTGGTTTACGTAGGTGACAACATGATTTCATTTTATGTTATGAATAAAATTAAGAAAAATATTAAGGGTCAAAAAAGAGATAATACCGAAAAGATTCGTAAAAATGTTTTAAAATGGTTAGAAAAAAATTCTTTTCTTTATCGACATATTTCTCATGCTTATCCAAATTTTAAAATTGAAAGAAAAAAACGGGATAAATGGAGTTGGTTTACTAAGAAGAAAAAAAGAAAGAAGGAAATCTAGTGAATAAAAAAATTATTTTTGTTATATTGCTTTTGATTCTATTCATTCCAATTCCATTTCATTTAAAAGACGGTGGATCTATTAAATTTAAAGCTTTATTGTATGAAATAACAAAAGTTCATAAAATAAATAGTTATTCTCAAAATGGGTTTGACGAAGGTTTGATAGTAAAAATATTGGGTTTTAAAATTTTTGATAATGTAAAGGAGAATAGAGATATGAATTCTGATAATTTTATTTCTTCGAATTATAAAAATATTTCTTTTGATTTAGATAAAAAACAAGTGACTTTAAATAGTGGGTATGTTATGCCTTTAAATGGACTTGGAACTTATAGTTTAACAGAAGATACTTGTTATCAAGCCGTTTTAAGTGCCTTAAAAGCGGGTGTGAGATTAATTGATACAGCATATATGTATGGAAATGAAGAAGAAATTGGTCGAGCAATCAAGGATTCAAACATTCCAAGAGAAGAAATATTTGTGATTACAAAAATCTATCCTACTCAATATGATGATCCTAAAAGTGCAATAGAAATGGCATTAAAAAAGTTAGATATTGGCTATATTGATATGATGCTTTTACATCATCCTGGTAGTAATGATGTGCTTGCTTATAAAGAAATGGAAAAATATGTTAGTTCTGGTCAAATTCATTCTTTAGGTTTATCTAATTGGTATGTAAAAGAATTGAAAGAGTTTTTACCTCAAGTAAATATTGTTCCTGCTCTTGTTCAAAATGAAATTCACCCCTTTTATCAAGAAAATGATGTGATACCTTATATCCAAAACTTAGATATTGTGGTACAAGGATGGTATCCCTTTGGAGGAAGAGGGTATACAAGTGAATTATTAAATAATGAAACTATTTTAAAAATTGCTCAAAATCATCATGTCTCTTCTGCCCAAGTCATCTTGCGATGGAATTTACAAAAAGGTGTTGTAGTCATTCCAGGGTCATCCAATCCAGAACATATAAAAGAAAATACTGAAATTTATGATTTTGAATTATCTTATGAAGAAATGCAACAAATCAATGCTTTAGATAAAGGCGAAAAACATGATTGGTATTAAACTAGGCCATTGTGAAAAAAACATATTTTAAATATAAGACATTAGATTTTAATAAAAATTATATTGTATTATTACCTCAATTAATAGCAAATAAAGAAAGGCACTAGTACAAGTACCTTTACTTTAATATACTTACATTGTTCTTATACTAGATAATCCTTTGCTTATATTAGTCATTAAATCAATAAACGCTTTCTTTGTTTCTTCTTTAACATATTTATTAAGGAATAATAGTATATTTTCCAAATAATACACTACTCACTTTATAAACAATTAACGATTTTATTGACTAAATTTGACAAGATTTGAGTTTTAATGAAGTTTTGCCTTCATTATGGGTAATGTTGGCATTACGAATTAAAACGAAAATC
>CANQRJ010000075.1 GCA_947626215.1 uncultured Bacilli bacterium | reverse complement strand
ACAAGAACATATTAAAAAATGGAGTGTTCTTATTACTCCATAATTGGTAATTTTATTTTTGGAAATTCCCTATATTTTCATTTCTTCATTTAAAATTTTTTGATTTTCTAAAATGTTTTTCATATATCGATAATAAAGCTTTACTAAATATTTAGAATTGTAATCATAGACAATTCCATCTGTACCATGGCCAAGTTCCCTTTTTAAGTCTTTTGTTTCTAAATAAATAGGTTCCATAAAAAAAGTTTCCTTTCCAAAGACTTATAAAGTTATTATAAATCTTGGTTAGGAAACATTCAATCTTAAATTTCAGAAATATATTCCATTAATTTCATAAACATCGAAATAAATTTAGAATCTAATCCACTTGATTTTAATTTTCGAATTGCAATTCTTTTCTTTTTAATATCCATATCACTAAAAATAATATTTGCAAGCATCTCTTTTAAAGTGGTTTTAATTTGTAAATCTGATATGATGGAATCAATATCTTCATGTATGAAACGTACGGCATCAATTTCAATATCTTTTCCTTTACAGTTAATAGAAAGTTGACTAGTTGTTTTTACGTCCTTTACTTCCACGATAAAATCGGCATCTTCCACATAGCTTGTAGAAGAATGAACATCTTTATCTAAATAAACAACCACTTCATCTGCTTTTCTTGTATTACGGAATCGAATTTTATAATCTCGTGTATCAGGAATAATTCCACTTTTTCCTTCTGTAGGTCGTATAATAACCGTAAAGTTGTTTTGTAAATAATTGTAATCAATGGCCGTGGTAATGTAATATCCTTTCTCGTGTAATCTTGTAATTCCATCATCTTCATAAAGGGTATAAATATTGCTCTTTCCAGGGAAAATATGAATTTCCATACTTTTTGGTGCATTGGTCACATTTTTGTTTTCTTCTAAATCGGCAAGTGGAATAATGGACCCTGATTTTGCAAAGACCGGATAATCTTCTTCTTTATAGAAAGTCACATAACGTTTATCCCCAGGAAATTTCTTACCGGTTTTAAAATCATACCATGTTCCAGGTGGCAAATAGATTCGATGGACTGTTCGATTCATCAAAGTATCTTTTGGACTTGTAATCGGCGCGACTAAAAGCTCGGATCCAAATAAATATTCATTTTTATGATCTGGCTCATCATACAAAGCAGGATTCATGTAATAAAGAGGTTGAATAATCGGTAGCCCTACTTTATGATATTTATAACCTTCTGTGTATAAGTATGGAATAAGTCGGTGACGTAAAATGGCATAATCATGAACAATTTTAAGTGTTTTTACATCCCATTTCCATGGTTCTCTTTTATAATATTTTCCACTTTTACTTGCTAAACGGAATATGGGACTAAAGCAACCTAATTCGACATATCTTACATACAATTCAGAGTCTTCTACTCCACCCATGTAACCTCCAATATCATGACTCCACCAAGAGATTCCTTTATTCGCAGCCATGGAATTAAAAAATGGTAAGAGTTTTAAAGTATTCCAAGAAACAAGAGTTTTTCCACTATATAAAGCGGGATAACGATGGGCGGCTACTAGACCATTTTTGGCAAGAACGAGTCCTCTTTTTTCATCTGATTTTTTATAATTTTCATAATGATATCTTGTTAAAGCTCTTAATGTGAATAAGTCTTTGGAATTGCTATAATCTAACCAGAAAAAATCTACTCCCTTTTGCTCTAAAGGACCAATTAATTGATGCAAATAACAACTTAAAATAAATTTATCAAACACATTAAATGGAATCGTACTTTTATCAGTAAGTCCAAGAGCCCTTGCAATCGGTTCATAAGCATCCTCATGAGGCATGATACCTTCTATCGGGTCAATGGAAAGTCCAAGACGTACCCCTCTTTCGTGAAGGTAATTTGCAAAATAAGCAGGATCCGAAAATAAATTACGATTAAAAGTATAACCTGTTTTATACTTAGTTAAATCTCTTCCATCTTTTAAATGCCAAAATTCATCTAATAAAAGAATAGAAACAGGAATCTCATGTCGATTAAAATTTTCTAAAAGAGTTGCAATGTCATTAAAGTTATATATTTCACTTTTATTCCACCATATTCCTAGTGCATATCTTGGAATTAGACTAGGATACCCTGTTAAAGTAAAATAATCTTTTAAACACAAGCCAAAGTCTCTTCGATACATAAATACATAAGTATCAATTCTTGGTTTATTATTTAAAACTAAAAAACCATCTTGACTTATAATCATACTATTACTATCATCTAAAGAAACAAAACCATCAACAGAGTAAAGTCCTTTTTGATAATCTGCTTTATCTAAATTGATACCCAGTCCACTCGTTTTGAAGTTTCGAACTTCTTTATTTTTCATATACCATGTTTTATCAGTATTTAATAAATAAATTTCAATATTTAAGGATTCAAATGGTTTTTCTTTTTGATACTTCAACATAAAATAATCGGTTGTAATTTCTAAATTTCGATCATCTTGAACGACTTTAAAATTAGGAACAGGAAAATCACGGTTTATGACTTGCTCCGTTAAATCATCAAAGAATATTCCTTCTCTATTATATTCTAGTCGAACTAGACGTGGTGTTAGAACGGTTATTCTATAGCTAGCGCCCTGAAAAATGCATTCTGGTTTACTTTTTGCTTTTGTATAATCTACTTTAAAATGCGCATCCATGCCATTCATTTCAAAACACCCTCTTTATCTAAAGAAAATTATATCATAGTTTTACTTTAAGAAAAAGAGCCAAGTTAAAAATATTCCAAAAGTCATCGTTAAAAAGAAAAAAAGATAACTTTTTAAAAATCCATTTTTCTTTGTTGTTTTTAATTCTTCTACTTGTTTTACGGCAAAGATAGGATTTAATTCTTTAAAAATACGATTTTGTTCTTCTTTTGAATATTTGTTTTCCATTTGTTCTTTTAAGTCTTTTTGAATAAAAGAAGTCGTATTATGAATAGAATAATATTTATATAAATTTTCTTCTTGAAAATAAGCATTTAAAATCTGCTTCATTTTTCTCAATTTTTTTTGACTTAAATACGTTTCATGATAAAGATCGATTAAATTTTTCTTTTCAGTAATGGAATAAATTTGTAACATATAAGAATAACTTGTTTGAAAGACCATCGCGTCTTTATTCACTCCGTTTTCTCTCATTGAAAGAAGAACGTTTGCAATCGATTCACTTTCTTTTGATTCTTTTTTCTCCATAATATAATGATGACGACTACAAAAATCTTTCACATATATAGAAATAAGCCCTTCTGTTAAATCTTTTGCAAATTCTTCATCTATCATTTCAAATTCTTTCTTTTTAGGTTGTATAAATAAAGAAAATAATTGTCTTGGAATTTTGCTTTTTAAATCATTGAACGCGATTTCATAAGAAGTGATGTTTTTGGGAATACTTAAAGGAATCGCAGAGTCTTTAGAAAAAGTAGCAAACTTATTATTTACAATTTGAGTTAATAAGAAGATATTTGCATCTCCTAAACTTTTTTTATAGTCTTTTAAAATATCTAAAGAAACACTTTGAATATATCGATTGATTTCTTTTTCTAATGCTACGTTCATAACGACTCCCTCTTATTTTAAGAATAAAAGGAAAATAAAAAAATCGCAAGAAAAAAGAAGTAGAAAGTGTCAATTTGACGTGTTACAATAAATGGGAGGTGACGTGACTTATGAATTCATTCATTTACTCTTTTGATAATAAAAGATATCATACACTTAATTATTTTTATAAAACAAAATTTGGGAAAAAAGTGTTTAAAGTTTCTTTAAATGCCGGATTTTCTTGTCCGAATTATTTGAATGGCACAGGATGTATTTATTGTTCTCATCAAAGTGGCGACTTTGCGGGAAAAAAAGAAGATGATATTGAAACTCAATTTGAAAAAATCAAACATATGATGGAAAAGAAATGGCCTAATAGCTATTATATAGGTTATTTTCAGGCAGGATCTAATACTTTTGCTTCATTAAATGTTTTAAAAGAAAAATATGAAAAAGTTTTAAAAATTCCAAATGTAGTTGGACTTTCTATTGCTACAAGAAGTGATTGTTTTACAGATGAACTTTATGATTATTTAGAAGAATTAAATCAAAGAACTTTTTTAACTATTGAACTTGGATTACAATCGATGCATGAAGAAACTTTAAAATTTATTCATAGAGGTCACAGTTTAGAAAATTTTATTGAATGTGTTCATGAATTAAAAAAAAGAAATATTTCTGTTGTTGTCCATATCATTAATGGACTCCCAAACGAAACAAAAGAAATGATGATTGAAACGGTGAAGTTTTTAAATGAGTTAGGAATTGATGGTATTAAAATTCATATGCTTCATATTTTAAAAGGAACACCACTTGAAAAAATGCAAAAAGAGCATAAATATCATATACTTACCAAGGAAGAATATATTGATATTGTTTGTGAACAACTAGGTTATTTAAAGCCAAATATTGTGATTCATCGTATTACAGGAGATCCGACCAAAGAAGATTTAGTAGAACCTGAATGGTTATTAAAAAAATTTTGTGTTTTAAATGATATTGATAAAGAAATGAAAAAAAGAAACTTAACTCAAGGTTGTTTCTTAAAATAATTATTCTTCCCACACTACTTTTGTAATAGGAAATCCTTTTAAAATAGTGGATATGGCTTCCTCTTTTTCTAATTTTGTTTCTAAATAATGTTCATAATTTTCTTTAAAAAGCGCAATTGCTTTTTCTAAATTTTCAGAATGAAGAGAATCACAATAGTCATAAGTGCAAATTTCTTTGATATTACTAATGTGTTCTTTTAAAATTTGATTAAAAAGAACATTACTATTTTGAAATTGAGAAATTTGATCTTCTTCTAAACCATACGTTGGTGGAATAGATAAGATACTTAATGCTAACATGATTACTCCCATCATATATATTGTTTTTCGCATATTACTCACCTAGAGATAGTATGCTTGTTTTTTTAATTTCTAAAATGGAAATGTTTGGCAATTTAAACTTCCATAATTTGATAATTTTCTTTTTCTAACATTTCTTTTTGATATTTATAATTTTTATTTCGATAGAATACTTTTACAATTTTTCCTTCTTGTCTTTTTTGATTTGCTTCCTTATAAATTTCTTGTAAATTTTCTTCATCCTTTAATATATATGCTATTTTTTCTTTCTTTGTAGGAACTTCAAAACCTCTTTCTTCTAATAAAAGCAAAAGACGTTCAAAACCAATCGAAAAACCACAGGCAGGAGTTGGAACTCCAATATATTTTTCTACCATTTGATCATATCTTCCTCCTCCACCAATTGCAAAAGGGACGTCTTCTACCATAATTTCAAAAATAGGTCCTGTATAATATCCCATTCCTCTTACTAATGTAGGATCAAAAATAAGTTCAACAGATATCGTATTTTTTACAACATTCATAATAGTTTCTAAATTTTCTACAATCTCTTCATCCATTTGGAATTTAGAACAAAATTCAGTCACTGAAAGCGTATTTTCATCAAAAAAGCTTAAATATTTTTCTACACTATGAATATTTAATTCCATTTCTAATAAATCTTGTTTTACTCCTTCTTTTCCAATTTTATCTAGTTTATCTAAAGAGATTAAAATAGAATCCATTTTTTCAAGTGGAAGTCCTACGTATTCAATCATTTTCGTTAAAATTCTTCGATCATTCATTCTAATTTTAAAATTTTTAAATTGTAAGGTTTCTAAAAATGTGATCACAGCTGTAATCAGTTCTATTTCTGCTAAATTCGTTTTCTCACCAATAATATCTAAATCACATTGCATAAATTCACGAAATCTTCCTTTTTGGTTTCGTTCGGCACGATAGACATTTCCAATTTGAAAAGCACGAAAAGGAGTGGTTAAATTAGGTAAATTATTCGCATAAAATCTCGCAAGAGGAACGGTTAAGTCGTAACGAAGACCAGAATCAACCATAGAATCAAAATCATTCAAATCCGATTCATTTAATTTCTCACCACGTTTCATAATTTTATAAATTAGTTTTTCGTTTTCTCCTCCTTGTTTACTCGTTAAATTTTCAATATGTTCTACCACAGGAGTTTGAATATTTTCAAAGCCAAATTTTTGATACGTTTCTTTCATTAAATTTAAAACATACTCCCTTAAAATCATATCTTTAGGAAGTAAATCTCTCATTCCTTTTGTCGGTGTTTTTATAAAACTCATAAGATTTCCTCTTTTCTGTTATTATTATCACATACAAAAAAAAAGAAGTCAAACTTATTTGACTTCAATGTATTTTTTGGTTTCTTTTTCTTCTAGTTTAGGAACTTCAATTGTAAGAGTACCATCATGGAAAGAAGCATCAATTTCGTCTTCTTTAATATCTCCTAAGTAAAAACTTCTTTGATATTTTCCGTATACTCTTTCACGACGAATATATTTTTTATTCTCGTCTTTCTCCTCACTAGATTTTTCTGCGGTGACTACGATATTTCCTTTATTGGTTTCGATTTTAATTTCATCTTTACGATATCCAGGAATATCCATTTCAATATGAAATTTTCCATCCTTTTCATAGATATCACTTTTTAATGAATTCTCCTCCGTTGTAAAGAAATTATCAAATAAGTCATCTAAATAATAACTTCTTGGTACTAATCTCATTATTTCACCATTTCCTTTCATGATTCCATTATAGCACTTTTTTAGCACTTGTCAATAGTAAGTGCTAATTTTTTTTATTTTTAATCAATAAAAAAAGTTCATAAGATAGATGCTATGAACTTTTTAATATCCTTAATGGTGCTGAAAACAGGACTTGAACCTGCGACCTACGCGTTACGAGGGCGTTGCTCTACCAACTGAGCTAATTCAGCAATCAATAGTATTATATTATAAAAATATTAAAAAATCTATAAAATTTGTTAAAAAATGTGACTTTTAAGTTAAAATGTCCTAATTTTAATTTTATATTTACAAGTTAAAATGTCCTATTAAAAAACAATAATA
>CANQRJ010000074.1 GCA_947626215.1 uncultured Bacilli bacterium | reverse complement strand
TATGATGTTTATGGTGGAAATTTACATGAGTGTTCACATGGAGAATCATTTTTAAATTTAGTTAAAAATAAATTTACGTATAAAGGTTTATATATTTTGGATGAACCTGAAGCTGCACTTTCACCTGAAAGGCAATTATCTTTACTTTATTTAATAGACGAACTTGCTAAAAAGGGTAGCCAATTTATAATATCTACTCATTCGCCAATTTTAATTAGCTATAAAGATGGGGTTATTTTAGATTTAGATAATAATTTCAAGGAAGTAAATTATAAAGATACAAAATTATTTATGTTGTATAAAACAGTTTTAGATAATCCTGAAAGCATGCAACAGAAACTATTTGAAGAATAAAATGATTTTAGACATTGACAATAAAAAATATATTTATAAATGGTGGTTTGATAATTATGATTTGATTAAGGGAAAACAAATATTTATGAAAAACCCAGAATATCAAAGTAAAATAAAAAGTGGAAATAATAATTTGTGAAAGTTGGAGGTAAAAATGAATGAATATGTAATTTTTCCGATGAACCCTAAAGAATTTCGTAATATTGAAAGATCAGAGGTACAAGAACAATTTTTTAAAAAAAAATTAAAAGACAATCATGGGGTGTATTTTTTTGCCAAAAATGGTATACAAAAGGAAAGAATTGATAAGATAAAGAAAATTTTATTTTATTATGATAAAGCTGTAATTGCTTGCGCAGATTTCAATGGATTAGCTAAATTCAAAGATATTGCTCCTAGGACTAAAGGCCAAGGTAGTAGTAATGGATTTATTTTAGTAGACCCAAATACCATAAAAACATTTGAACCAATAGAAGACGAAGATTTACGTAAAATTTTTGATGTTGGTAAAAAAATTCTTTGTAGAGGAAACACATATCCTAATAAGATATTGGATGAGAAAGCTTTAAAAACTAGATTAAATGAAAAACCGAAAAAAGAAAATAAATTAGATTATATATATAAAGATGCCGCATGGACCTTGTTTGTTAATCAAGTAAATAAAACAAATTTGTTTGAACAAGCAAATTTAAATCGATATGAAGATGTTCATAGTAATTTTCTTGCCAATATATTGGCTGAGAACAATATATATGGCTTAAAAGAACAAACATTAAGAATGTTTTTATCATTACTTTCTAATAAAATCAAATTAAAAGATAATGATCAAATAAGTGATATTAAAGTTACCCCGCAATATACAATTAAGAAAGGCTCAACAGCTAAAAATAAAAGACCTGATATATTTGTGTCTTTTAAACGAAATGGTAAAAAATATCATTTATTAATAGAAGTCAAATTTCTTTCAGCTGTTGAATCATATGAAAATGGAATACATCAATGTAACGAATATTATAATTTAATTGAAGAAAAATTTAAAGATGATAAAAAACTATATGCCTTTATTTGTATTGATTCGGAAAGACAGTGGCTTTCTAACAATGATAATTATACTATTATTACATTTCAACAATTATTAGATGATTTTTATATGAAGTGTTATGAAAATAATGAATGCAATAATAAAAATGTTATAGTTGATTATTTGAATAGTTTTAGTGGCATAATTGATATCAATAATAATGTTCCAAATTCAAAGCTTCCTATTAATCCGCGTCTTAATTTTTTAGCACAAGAGCTATGGAATCAATATGAAGATTTATTATTGGATGTCGCTGAAGAAAAATATAATCTTAAAAATAATGTCCAAAAGTTGTTTAAACAATTATTTTTGGTAATTTATAATAGTGGGATAAGCAATAAGGAACAATTAATGTACTTTTGTAAAAAAGATGAATATACTTATACAATAAATAATGAGCTATATTTTGATTATGATATTGTATATGAAGCAGTTGAATATATATTAAACAATAATCCTGATATTGATACATTAGAAAAACTAGAAGAAAAAGATTTAAATCCAGAATATGACAATCATAAAGTTTTAGTTGAAGAATGTGATTTAGCAGATGATGATAGAGAATATTATCAATATTTAAAAGTCAAAAATAAAAAAATTTTTATATACAATAACTTAAATGAAAAAGAAATTGCGGATTATATTTCCAAAATACAAAATAGTAAACTTAAAGGTAGCAAGGATATAAAAACAGAAAAATAATGTAAAATAAAGTGTGTATTAATTTACGCATTTTATTTTGTATGGTCTTATGATATAGTTGATAATAAAATTATTAGTTGTTTTTTAAAATATTAAATTCAGTTTAAAACAAAAAAGGGTATTTTTATGATATAATGTTGATTGAGGTAGTGATTTAAACAGTAAAGGTGGTAATATGAAAAATAAATTAGAATTAATGTGGTTAGGAAAATATGATAATAAAGAAATAGAACCAAGAATTTTAATTGAACAAAAAGACAAAAATTATGGTGATAGTGAAAGCCAGAACATTTTAATACATGGTGATAATTTATTAGCTTTAAAGGCTTTAGAAAAAGATTATGCTGGAAAAATAGATTGTATCTATATAGATCCACCATATAATACTGGTAATGCTTTTGATGTATATGACGATGGTATAGAACATTCTATATGGTTAAATTTAATGTTTGAACGATTAAATTTACTTAGAATATTGTTAAATGAAAAAGGTGTTATATGTGTTCAAATTGATCATTCGCCTAATTCAAGAACTAATCAATCTCCAGAAACAGGTTATTTGCAATTATTAATGGATGAAGTTTTTGGTAGAAAAAACTATATTACTAATTTAATTTGGAAGAAAAAGGGTAATGCTAGTAATACAGCAGTTACTATAGGAACAATAACAGAATCAATATTTGTGTATGCTAAAGATAAAACTAAAGCCACAATTAATAAGGAAGTATTTGAAAAAAAATACAAATTTAGCGATGAAAAAGGTAACTATAATTTGAGTCTTTTTTTAAAAACTGATAGTGGTGATTATAAAAGAGAAACAATGAAATTTGAAATTACTGACTATGCTACTGGTAAAAAATATTTACCACCCAAAGGTAAGCGTTGGACATATGGTAAAGAGCGTATAGATAAATTAAATGCTGAGGGTATGTTAGTATTTAAAAATAATAGAGTCTATGTTAAAGAATATGAAAAAGAAGAAAATACTAAATTATATAAAAATTTATTATTAAATCATGGATCTTTGAAAAATGCCAAAGATGAATTATATACTCTTGGATTTCCTAGGGAAGGATTTCCAACTCCAAAACCAGAGATATTGATACAAGAAATATTGCGAATGTTTACTAAAGAAGGTGATTTGGTTTTAGATTCGTTTTTAGGCAGTGGAACAACAGCCGCTGTAGCTATGAAAATGAAAAGAAATTGGATAGGTATAGAATTAGGCGACCATTGTTATACTTATTGTAAAATGCGCTTAGATAAAGTAATTGATGGCGAACAAGGTGGAATAAGCAAAGAAAACAATTGGACTGGTGGTAGTGGTTATAAATTTTATGAATTAGCTCCAACACTTATTAATGAGGATAAATTTGGCGAGCCTGTAATTAATTCTAAATATAGTCCTGAGATGTTAGCGGCAGCCGTAGCGCTTCATGAAGGATTTGAATACAATCCTTCTAATGTAGAATTTTGGAAACAATCTGTAGGCTCTGAAAACAGCTATTTATATGTAACTACTAAATTTGTCGATGAAGCAGTTTTAGATGGAATTGCCAAATCTATGAAAAGTAATGAATACTTAGTAATTGCTTGTACCGCATATGATAAACGAAGTGAAAAAAAATATAAAAACATAAAAATAACGAAAATACCGGAAATGCTTTTAGATAAATGCCAATTTGGAGTAGACAACTATGATTTAAACATAATTGAACTACCTGAATATGATGAGGAGGAAGAGTAATGGAAAATTTGAAGTTTCTTGAATATACTACTGAAAATATTTCCGGTATGATGTCTTTAAGAAAACCTCAGTTAGAATCGTTAAAAATATTAGATAATATTATTAGAAAAACCAATCTTTTTGAACATCAAAATTTAGAAGAATCTTTAAAGATAATCAATAGTGAATATCCGATATGTACTGATTATGAAAGAAAATTTATTTCTTTAACTTTTGCATTGGCTACGGGTGTTGGTAAGACAAGATTGATGGGGGCTTTTATTGCTTATTTATATACAAATTATGGAATAAAAAATTTTTTTGTTGTAGCTCCTAGTACTACAATTTATGAAAAATTAAAAGTTGATTTAGGATATCCAGAAAGTAGTAAATATGTTTTTAAAGGTTTAGGATGTTTTCAAAATCCACCTAAACTGGTTACCGATGATGATTATAGGAATAGAAATATTTCATTATTTGAATCCGATGTGTCAATATATGTTTATAATATAAGTAAATTCGATAAAGAAAACACTAAAATGAAAGCTTACAATGAATTTATGGGTATGTCATTTTATGAAAAATTATCAAAAATGAAAGATTTAGTTGTAATCATGGATGAATCACACCATTATAGAGCAGATAAAGGTATGGAATCTATAAATGAATTGAAACCGGTTTTAGGACTTGAATTAACCGCAACTCCGTTAGTAAATAAGGGTAACAAACAAATACCATTCAAAAATGTAGTTTTTGAATATCCACTTTCCGAAGCTATAAAGGATGGGTATACAAGGGTGCCATTTGCGGTAACAAGGACTGATGTAGACTGTTATAAATTTGGCAATGAAGAATTAGATAAATTGATGTTAAATGACGGCATAACATGTCATAAAATGATTAAAGAAAAGTTAAAAAATTATTCACATTTTAATAAGAAAAGGCTTGTAAAACCGTTTATGATGGTTGTGTGTAAAGATATAAATCATGCCAGAAAAATAGAAGATTACGTTAAATCTGAAGATTTTGAAAATGGTTTCTATAAAAATAAAACAATTGTGATAAATTCACAACAAAAGGGTACTGAATCAGAATATAATACTAAACAGCTATTAGAAGTTGAGCTAGCGGGTAATTCAGTAGAAATAGTTATTCATGTTAATATGCTTAAGGAAGGATGGGATGTCAATAATTTATATACAATCGTTCCTTTAAGAACGGCAACGTCAAAAATTTTAAGAGAACAAATGGTTGGCAGGGGATTAAGACTACCATATGGAGAGAGAACAGGTGACAAGGAAATTGATTCTGTCATGCTTACCGCACATGATAAATTTAATGAAATAATAGAAGAAGCGCAAAAAGGAAATTCAATTTTCAATGCCGGTAATGTGATTAAAGTTGAAGACATTGAAAAACAAAAAGAGACGTCTACTCAGCTGTCAATTGAAAATCCGACAGATGATGAATTAAAAAATCTTTTAGTTGAACAGGATACCAATAAAAAATATGCTTTTGTGAATAAAGTGATTGAAGTTTTCACTGAAGAAGTAGAAGACTATACTTTTAATCATAATGGTAAAATGAACGCTAAAGGCAAAGAACAAATAAAGAAATCAGTTGAAACAAAACTAAAAGAGAATGTTGATTTTGGTGCAATTTATGAAGCTAACAAAAATCCGCTTGAAGATTGGATTAATAAAAATGTAGAAGAAACTAATGAAAAGATGGTAGAAAAATGCATTTTAATTCCTAAAATTAAAACTGAGCGCGAAGAAGGAGAATATTATTTTGAAGATTTTGATTTAGATTTGACCAAATTTAATCAAAAACCTACCGATAATGAAATATTAATCAGAAATTTACTTGATGCATCTGATCAAGAATTATTGGATGCTGGTTATATTAATTTTGATGCTATAAATCCTAATAAAACTATAGTAGAGGAATTAAGAAAAAAATCTGAAATAGATTATGAAACGAATAGCGAGTTGTTATTTAAGTTAATTAATTCATTAACAAGTTTTTTGTCTGACAAATATGGAACTGAAGGGATGAAAAACATTATAATGATGTATAAATATGAAATAGCCAGTGAAATATATTCTCAAATGTTAAAGCATTTCGTTAGAAATGAAGGTTTAATTAAAGAAAAAGTATTTACTGATAGGCAAACAAATATTAAACCAAATTATAATTATACGAGTATTAAAAATATTTTTGATAAATATGAATCTGATAAAGATGGAAAGATTACTTCGATATTGTTTAATGGAATTAAAGTAGGTGTTTTTTCATCAGCAAAATTTGATAGTGGTCCTGAATTGATATTGGCTAGATTACTTGAAAGAGAAACTGACTATATAAAGACATGGTTAAGACCAAGTGATAATGAGTTTAATATTACTTATAATAGTGAAAAAAATAGTGTAAAAAGATATATACCTGATTTTGTAGTAGAAACGTATTCAAAAGTTTTTTTGGTTGAAGTTAAGGCCGATAAAGATTTAGGAAATGCTGATGTTCTTGCGAAAAAGGAACGGGCTATTTCTTATTGTAAGCTAGTTTCCAATTGGGCAGATGGTAATAGATTAAAAAAATGGAGTTATGTTTTGATTCCTTCAAGTAAGATATCTGAAAATTCTACTTTTAAACATTTATGCGAACAATTTGTTTGTGAATAAAAAGTCTAACTTACTTAGACTTTTTTCTATAATTAGAAAATTCTTACTGTGAATTAAGGTAAATTAAAATTTGTTTTGTCTTTTGTTCATTATAAAATAAGATATAACTATTGTTATATACAAAAGTTGACTATAGTATTTTTCTTTTTCCTTGTACTCTATAGTGATTTATGTTATTTTTAAAATAGAGGTGATTAAATGAATAATACAAATGACAACAATAACATGAGTGGACAAACTAATGGACAAACTACACCAACTGATATTTTTGGTACTAAAGTAGAACTAACCGGTGGACAAGCCAATCAAGTTAAAAAAGATAATCCGATTCCACCCGCACCAAAAAAGACATATACGGGAGTATATCATCCAGAACTAGCTAGTAAACAACCAGCTTCTGAACCTAAACTATATAACCCTGTACCTAATACTGTAAATAATCAGGATAACACAAGTACTAATAATCAAAA
>CANQRJ010000073.1 GCA_947626215.1 uncultured Bacilli bacterium | reverse complement strand
ACGAACAAGTTGTAAATTCAGAAGATGATGGAAAACCTATTGGTATCATTTTATGTGCTGAAAAAGATAATATAATGGTAGCGTTTGTTTAGGTGGCTTATTCAATAATATTTTTGTTTCTACTTATACTTATTATATTCTTGATAAAGAACAATTAATTAATGAAGTAGAAAAAGTCTTAAATGAAACTAATTAACTTTAAATTCAGTTCTTGAGTTTTCAATAGTTTCTATATTGCACACCTCTAATTATTACTAAATTCGTTATACTATATTTCCTGGTATTTTCCTAGTAAATTTCCTAATAAAATTTATATAGTATAGCCAAATTAATAGAACTACATTATAATTAATTTATCAAATACAAATGAATTTGTTATAAAAGTGTGCATAACCATTTTAATAATAGCTCCAGATTGTATTTTAGTCGAACTTTTTAGTTCGATTTTTTGTTGCTTAATAAATTGATAAAATAATTTTCTATAATTTGAAAAAGTATAGTGAACGAAAAGTGAACGAATAGTGACCGAAAATATTGGTAAAATTATTATAATTATTTATACTAATATTGATGATAGTTTATGTATATAGAATCTGAAACAGTAGAATTCAAATCTTTTCACTCAAATTGATTTTTTTGCAAAAATTTTATAAGAAATCCAATAAGAAACAGAATAAAAGAAAATATTTAATAAAAGGCATATTATTGGTGAAAGCTTAAACAAATAGATTAAATCTATTTTTTGATAAAATTCAGGAAATAATATTAAAAGACAACCTCCCAAAATCCCTATTAAAAATATAAACAATGCGGGAATAATGACGGATTGCATTCGTCCCTTTTCTACTCCCCATTTATAAATACAAGGAACATTGGCGCACATTAAAAATGAAACACTTGTAAAAGCAAGAAAACATATTCTTAAAGAATCTGCTACATTATTAACCTTTCCTCGAATTAATAAAGTAATGATTAAACTAGCCAAAATGCCCATTACAATAGATAAAAAGGAATTTAAAAATATAAATAAATATTTCGATTTTACAATTTCTTTTCTCGTAATTGGTAATGATAATAAATACTTGTCTGAGTCCGCATTTTCATCATAAGAAAATGTAGAAATACTATTCATTCCAAAAAAAATTAAAAATAAAATCGAACCAGCAGTAAATACGTCTATTTGCATTGAAGCCATAGTAATTAAAAAAAGAAACATAACAATACTAAAGATAATATTCCCTTTGAAATTTTTAAATACATATAAATCTTTTAATAATAATCCTTTAATGGTCTTCATTCTTATTCTCCTTTCACAAGCAAAAGCATTACTTCTTCTAAAGTCGGTTTTCGACTTTCTAATTGGGGATATTTCTTTTTAAATTCCTCCCTTGATTGAAGAAGCAAAAAATTGGTATTTTTGTATTTTAAACATTTCAAATAATCTTCTTTTTTTATTTTTTTCAAATCCTCTAAAAAAATTTCAATTATTCCATATTCTTCATCTATTTTCTTTTTTGAAATATCTAAAATAACATCGCCATCATTAATAAAAATAACTTCATCTGCTAAATGCTCTAAATCACTTGTAATATGCGTGGTCATTAAAATAGAATTTTCTTTATTACTTACAAATTTATTGAATAAATCAATAATTTCATAACGAAAGATTGGATCTAAACCATTGGTAGGTTCATCTAAAATTAATAGTTTGGGCTCATGGGCTAATGCACATAATACTTTAATTTTCATTTTCATACCACTTGAAAATTCTTTTAATGGTTTATTGCAAGGTATTTTAAATTCCTTAATGGTTTCATAGTAAAATTTTTCATTCCAAGTTTGATAAAATTTTTTCATTAAATTATTAATATCATTTACATTCAAAATTGGTGAAAAAAAACTATCATCTAAAACGACCCCTATTTTTTCACGATCAAATTTTGTTAATTCTTTATTATTTTTTCCAAATATTTTAATATTTCCCTCGTAAGAAATTAAGTTTAATATGGATTTGATTGTAGTTGTCTTTCCACTTCCATTTTCACCAATAAAACCAATAATTTTTCCTTTGGGTAATTTAATATTAATATGATTTAAATGAAAATCTTGATACCTTTTTTCTAAATCTATCACTTCTAAATTATATTCCACTATAATCACCTATTTTAAGTATAGCATGACATACCATATATTGATTTAAAAAATGAAATGATTTTCTCTAAAAAAGATATCTTATTTTTTCCTTTTGGGGTATAATTAAATTGTAATGCAGATATAGTTCAATGGCAGAACATAAGCTTCCCAAGCTTAGGATACGAGTTCGATCCTCGCTATCTGCTCCAGTGACGAATCTGTTCGAACTTTTCGGACATTCAAATATATTTCATCTCTATTAGAGATGATTTTTTTTGAAATAAAAGCCACCAAGGATATTTTGATACGCTTGTCAAAATTCCTAGGGGGTTAATTATTTTGTCAACTACCACGTAATAAAATTACGTGGCTTAATTTTAGGTGCTGAAAGCACATTCAGTGAGTAAACTCACCCTATTATTTTAAAATTTTTTTCGTATTCATCTTGTTGACTTTCTATATATTCTTTTATTATATCCTTTGTTACAGACCCTACACTTCGGCAAAAATATCCACTTGCCCACAAATGTTGTCCCCAATATTTTTTCTTTAATTCTTTATATTCACTTAATAATACTCTTGATGTCTTTCCTTTTACTTGTTGTACGAATTTTGATACTGATAGGTTCGGCAGACATGATATCATTATATGTATATGTTCTTTTCCTATACTTCCTTTTATTATACTTACATTCATGCTATTACAGCTTTGTCTTATCAAATTTCTACATCTCTCTGCGATTCTTCCACTTAATACTTTATATCTATATTTTGTTGTCCAAACTATATGATATTCTATATCATACTGTACGTGACTGACTTTCTCATTACAAACCGCCTCACTTGGTTTGTTATTATACATCATTTTTATAAAATTGCGGCAATAAATTACCTCTGAACCCTTCAGGGTTTACGTGCTGAAGCACGTGGCCTGAACCCTTTTCGTAACGATCAAAACAAAATATTAAATGATAATAAAACATATGATACTATAAAATTGGATATAATGACTTTCATAAGTTTTTGTGATATCATATTTAACTAATTAAGGAGGGATTTTTATATGACAGAAAAAGATTATTTACTGTTATTGAGGAAACAAGCACAATTAAAAAGAGTTGTTTGCGGTTTTAATACAAATAAT
Organism: uncultured Bacilli bacterium; assembly: GCA_947626215.1. Lineage (GTDB taxonomy): Bacteria > Bacillota_I > Bacilli_A > RF39 > UBA660 > Ventrenecus. The sequence continues at coordinate 3,883 of CANQRJ010000073.1, read as the reverse complement.
AATGATAAAGCTGTTGTAACAACAGGTATTTCTAAAAAATATAATGAAAACCAAATAACATATGTGGATCAAAAAACATTAAGTTATGAGGATTATATGATAAGACAATTGCAAAGAAATTATAAAAGAAAAAGATAAACATTTAAAAATTTGAGTAAAAATAAAAATAGAATAAAAATTTTCTTTGTTGTAGATATCTTCCACAATCGCTCCAAAAGATAATCCCGTTCGGAATGCACGAACATCAAATATATTTCATCTCTATTTAGAGATGAATTTTTTATTAACCTTTAAAGGCTATGAAGTGTTCAAATCCATATTATTCAAAATATGTATTAAACTTTTAGTCATGCTTTTGTATGCAAGTAGAAATAAGTATATCAAGTTTTATGAGATATTAAAAAAATTTACAAAATAAAAGTAGACAATAAATAGACAATAAAGTAGACAATAAAGTAGACAATAAAATTAACCTTTAATAAATTAAATTTTTCTAAACAAAATCAAGACAAATAACCATACCAATTATTTATTTTGGCATAAATTATGAGTGGAGGTAGCTAACGCTATTTCTAATTTAACTTTTAAATGCTAAATAGAAAGGGGAATATAATTTGCGTAAAAATAAAAAAATAATTTTTATAGCCTTCTTTCTCACTATTATTTTAATGGCCGTTGGTTATTCAACTTTTGCTACAGATTTTACTATTAATGGGATTACGGAAATTACAGGTGAATGGGATGTTAGAATAACAAATATAACAGCAATTCAAGTTCCAGAAGGATGTGATGCTGGAACTCCAACTTTTACTAAAGATTCTATTAACTTTTCAGCTAAACTTAATAAGCCTGGTGATGAAATTATTTATGAAGTAACCATAGAAAATTTAGGAACTATTGATGCAGAGTTACAAACTATAATATTCACTGAAGAAATTGATGGAATTGAAGAAATTAACTATACAACCTCTGAACTTAAAAAAGACTTAAATGTTGGTGATTCCACCACTTTCAACATCATGGTAACCTATGTTAAAAATACAGAAAAAGTTCCCGATATTAAAACCAAAACGTTAATGGGGATAATTCAATATGTTCAAAAAGAAAATTCTTAATAACAAACATTTATTTTTTCTTTTAATCATTTATACAATAAGTCACATCTTCTTTTATACCTCTAATTTTTATATTAATTTTATTAACCCATTATTTTGGTTAGTTCTTTTAATCTTTTTTTATCACCAGGATTTTAATTTACCAAAGCAAAAAGAAACCAGTACTGCTTTAATGATATCTATTATCTTTTTTATACTTTATTTCATGAATGGTTTGATTTTGGGTTTTAATAAAAACCTTTCAAATTTTACATTCATAAATATTTTTATAAATATATGGAAAGTTATCTTACCAATATATGGCATAGAAATAATACGTTATAAACTTCTTAAAAGCAACAAAAATTATTTTAGTTTTAAGTGTTTAATAACCACTCTTATTATTTTAAGTGAAATTAATTTTAAAACCCTTTTTCTTTCTCATAATATCATTTTCTTTCACTATTTTATTTCAATAATTATCCCAATGATTGCCCAAAATATTTTATATACTTATCTATCTTTAAATTCACACTACAACATTTCTATCATTATTAGACTATTTGATGAAGTACCTAAATTTTTTTTTATCAAGCATTATGAACACTAATTGGTTCATTGAAGGTGCTTTTTCCATCATTAAAGTTTTCATTATTTACTATTTATTTAGATACTTTATTTTTAATAAAAAAACGATAACCCATTCTAATAAGACAAACAAGATATTGTATCCTATAACTATTATGACATCTATTTTATTAGTATTCTTTATGCTTGGATTATTTCCTTATCAACCTATAGCTATTTTATCCAATAGTATGAACCCTACTTTTAAAAGAGGCGATGTTGTCATTTATAAAAAAGAAGAAAATATCATCCCCGGTAATATTATCGTCTTTCAATACCAAGATCAAATGATTGTTCACCGAGTGGTAAGTATAAATGAATATTATGTTACCAAAGGAGATGCCAATAATAGTATTGATTATATAAAGGTTCAAAAAAAAGATATAAAAGGTGTTTATCAATTTTCTCTCAAATTTTTAGGCTATCCTTCTATTTGGTTAAATGAATTGTTTACTAAGGAGAATTAAATTGCAAGAAAAAAGGAAAAAAATAAAAATATTATTTATTTTAAGTTGTATTGTTTTAATAGGAACCATTTCTTTAGGAATACTCTATAGTAATAAAAATATACAAAAAAACAAAAAATATCAATTAATTAATAAAAGCTATTATGAAGTGACGTTAAATCCAAACGATTTTTTTTCTAATGACAAATTAGAAGAGAATCATTACTATATTGCAAGTTCCATTAAAAGCATTAATATTTATTTTGATTACTATTTAAAGAATAACACAAAAGAAAATATTGATTATTCTTATGATATTACAGCTACTATTAAAAGTTATGCTGATAATGGTACTAAATTAATTTGGACTAAAGATTTTAATTTAAAAGATAGAAAGAATATCAAGGATAAAGAAATTAAGATAAATGAAAATTATAAATTAGATTATCAATATTATGTGAATTATATTAAATCTTTTCAAGAATATTATAATATCAAAACTGAAAACTATTTATATATAAAATTGAATGTTCAAATGACTGATAAAGAAAACTCTTATATTTTATTAACTATTCCTATTGGTGAAAATATTATAGAAATAACACTAAATGAAGAGAATGCTTTTTTAGAAAATAAGAAACAAAATATTGATCTTCAAAAAATAATAGTGATTATTATTTTAGCCCTTGCTGCCATTTATTTAGGAAGTAAAATTTTATTCAATAAGGACAATGAAGAAGCAATTTTAAAAGAGTATCAAGATATATTGATAACAGTTCAAAATAGGCCTAATAAAAATAGTAATAATAGTATATATTTAACTAGTTTAAAAGATTTAATTAACATAGCTGTAACTAATAATGGGAATATATTTAATTATCAGAAGAACTACTACACTATTGTAGAGAATATTTATTATATTTATAATGTTAAAGAAACTATATAAAGACATGAAAAAAATATTTTATGTCTTTTTTTCTATTTTTAGAACAAAATCCTTTCTAAACAAAATATTTATCCAACAGCCAACTTTTATTCTTCATGATATTTTTTAATTTTAAAAAATACTAGTCTTTGAATACTAGTATTGATAATTTTCTTTATATATATCATGTTGATTTTAATTGCAAAATTAATTTTTATTACTTTAAATTATTTGAGTTTTTGAATGAAAACCGTTACAGCCTGACTAGCAAAAGAAGATTCCGTATTTAACTCTGTTAAACTTGGACTTGTAACCACAATAGGAAATTTTCCCAAATTAACAATTTCAAACCATTCATTTGGATAGGTTAAATTTATATACCCGGTGGCAACTAGTAAAGTTGGTGTTTTGGTATTCCCTACTATAGAATTGCCTACATCGACGGTAGATTCTTCCCTTCCAACTTTTTTCATACCTATTGAAATAACATTATAGCCTGGTTGAGCTGTTACTTCTATAGTTGTTTTAGCTTGCATCAAGATATCCACTCGGTATAAACCAGGATTATAAAAGGTTATAGAATGATTTCGATCATCAAAATAAAAATTGCTATTTGTATCTAAAGTTTTAATAGAAAGAGGTATAGAATAGCCGGGCTCAACAGTAACTCCATTTCCTACATCTTCACTTGTCGTCATAAACATAGCGGCAGGTATTTCCAGTGGTCCTGGTATCCCTTGAGGTCCTTGTTCGCCACGCGGACCAGGCTCTCCTTGTAATCCTTGTTCTCC
>CANQRJ010000072.1 GCA_947626215.1 uncultured Bacilli bacterium | reverse complement strand
TTTTTGGCTTTCTAGTTGTTATTTTATATCAAAATATGAAAAAAAACTACTATTTTTTTCATATTTTCGTAGTTTTTCCTTCAATTGTGGAACTTAATTATTCAAACTGGAATTTATTTTTACTTTTGACCATAAATTTTTCTATAAACAAAAAAAGATTTAGGAAAACTAATTTTATTTTTATTTCCATAAATCTTTATAAAGATCCATATACTCTTTTACATATACAATTTCTATAGCACTCGTGATCTTCTTAGAAATATTTTTGACCTCTACTTTATTTACTTCAGGAAGATATATTTTTTTAATTCCACGATTATAAGCACCTATAATTTTTTCTTTAATGCCACCTACAGGTAATATTTCCCCTCTTAAAGTAATCTCGCCCGTCATAGCAACATCTAATGGAACTTTTTTATTCGTAAATAGACTAATAAATGAAGTGGTAATTGCAATGCCGGCACTCGGTCCATCCTTTGGTAACGATCCATCCAATAAATGAAGATGAAGATCTTTTTTATCAAAAAGAGAAGATGAAATACCAAATGTTTTTGCATTCACTTTAATAAAACTAATCGACACTTCTATGGATTCTTTTAACACGTCACCTAAAGACCCTGTAAAATGTACCAGTCCACTTCCATCAAACATGACAGATTCAAGAGGTATCACAAGTCCTCCAAAAGAAGTCATAGCAAGTGTTTTTACAAGACCAGTCTTTAAAACTTTAGGGTTCAAATCGGCAATGGTAATTTTTTCTTCTAACAATTTTTTGATATCTTTTATTTCTATTTTTTCAACTAAATTTTCTTTATTTTTAACGCTATTTAAAATAGACTTCCGATAAACTTCTTCTAATTTTCTTCTTAAATCTCTGACTCCAGCCTCATCTGTATAATTTAATATTAAGTACTCAAGAGCTTCTTCATCCATTTGTAATTCGTAAGGCTCTACATGAAAATCAAGTCTTAAACTTGGTAAAATATAATCTTTAGCTAAATTAATTTTTTCTAAAGTACTATAACTAGAAATTTCAATCACTTCTAATCGGTCTAATAATTCGATCGGAATATCTTCGATTTTATTTGCCGTAAGTAAAAACAAAACATGACTTAAATCAAAAGGTTCTTCTAAATATTGATCAATAAATGTTTGATTTAAATTTGGATCTAAAATATCTAATAAAACACTAGCCGGATCTCCTTTATAATCTTTGACCATTTTATCAACTTCATCAATTAAAATGACAGGATTTTTAGAGCCACATTTTTGTAAAGCAGTAATAATTCTACCTGGTGCACTTCCTAAATAAGTTCTTCTATGCCCCGTAAGCTCTGCAGAATCATTAAGACCACCAACACTAATCTTTGAAAATTTTCGATGTAAAGCATTGGCAATAGACGCGGCAATCGTACTTTTTCCAACACCAGGAGGACCTACTAAACAAAGAATAGGAGCTTGTAAAAGTGGATTTCTTTTTTTCATCGCAGCATATTCTAAAATTCTTGTTTTAATATTTTTTAAACCAAAATGAGATTTATTTAATATTTTTTCAATATTTTTTAAATCTTCACACTCAATCGTTTCTTCATTCCATGGCAAACTAAAAAATAAATCTAAATAATTTCTTACAAAAGAAATATCAGGACTACTTTCATTTAAAAATTCATATTTTTTAATTTCTTTTTCTATTTTTTTACGTACTGAATAAGATAAATCTAAAACTTCTAATTTTTCACAATATTCTTCTATTTCTAGTTTTTTTTGATTTTCTTCTCCTAATTCTTTTTGAAGTTCTCTTACCTTTTCTCTTAAAATATAATCTTTTTCATTTTTTTCTAATCCTTTTGAAACTGATTCTTGAATTTTTTGCTCTAATTCCATACATTGAAATTCATATACAAAATCATCAATTAAATCTTTTGCACGTTCTAAAGGAGAAATGGTTTCTAAATATTTTGTTTTTCTTTCTTTTGAAATCGGTAAATACCCTGAAAGAGAGTCCGTCAAAGAATCAAGGGATAAAGAATCTATTTGACTTATGATATCATTCGATGCATTTGGAGAATACTTCACAAATCTTTTTAATAATTTTTTTAGTTCTTTTTGATAAAAAAGATTTTCTTTTTCATCAATATTCGGAATATGAACGTTTAAGTATTGGCATTCTAAAATGTCTTCATTTTGTTTAGCATTAAAATATTTACTAATTTTAACTCTTTTCTTACCTTCTAAAGTTATTCTTATATTTCCACTAGGTAAGGTTATTTTTTTCACTATTTTTGCTAATATAGCCATGTTAGGCAAATCTTCTACCGTTAGATTTTCTTCTAATAAATCTTTAGGAGATACAACAATGATTTCACTTTGAAAATCATCTTCTGCTAATTGAATTGTATCAATGGAAATATGAGTACTTGGTTCAATTTTTAAGGTTTGATTAGGAAGAATAATCACGCTTTTTAAAATGAGAACAGGTAAAGTTTTTGCCATAACATCACTTCCTTCACAATTGTTTTTTATTATAAAATTTATTCCTCTTTTTGTAAAGTTTTTTTAATTCTTTTTTTTCTCAAAAAATACAATTCTTAAAAAAAAAGATACTTCATAAAATAGTCAAAAAAAGAAAAAAAGAAAATCAACGATTTTCTAATTATTTTCTTGTAAAAATTTTAATGTTTTACGCATTTTAGCATCATATTTTAAAATTTCCATACTTCCATAAGCATTGACTAATTCTTCTTTAGAAATTCCATAATTTTTTGCCATTTCTTCGGCGTCTTTTTCGGCTTCTTCTTCTGTGACATCAATTTTTTCAACATTGGCAACTTCTTCAATTAAATAACGATATTTAATTCGTTTTATTGCTTCTGGTTCCATATTTTTATGTAAGTCTTCATGACTTGTTCCAGTAAATTCATAATATTGTTTTAATGTTAGTCCTTGCATTTTTAGTTGATCTTCTAATTGATGAATCATTCTATGAATTTCTTCATCAATAATTTCATCTGGAATTTCTACTTCCATATTTTTAGAAATTTCTTCTAATATTTTTTCTAAGAAAGCATCATCTATATCTTTCTCTTTTTGAGTCATTAATACATTTTTTACTTCTTTTTTCAATTCTTCTTCATTAGTGACTTTATCATACCCTAAATCTTCAAAGAACTCTTTATCAATTTCAGGTAAAATTTTTGTTTTAATTTCATTTAATTTTACATGGAAAACCACTTCTTTTCCTGCTAAATCGGCTTTATAATCATCTGGGAATTTTAAATGAAGATCTTTTTCTTCTCCCACTTTCATTCCTAAAACACCTTCTTCAAATCCAGGAATAAAGGTATGAGAACCGATTTCAAGTGGATAATTAGCTCCACTTCCACCATCTAATTCTTTACCGTCTATTTCTCCTTTAAAGTCAATAGATGCAGTGTCACCATCTTCTACAACACCACTCTCTTTTTCACGAATTTCTGCAAATTGCATTCTTAAATGCTCAATCTCATGTTGAATTTCTTCATCAGTAACAGTTGCTTTTTCTTTTTTTAATTTTAAATTTTTATATTCTCCTAATTTTACTTCTGGTTTTCCAATAAATGTGAATTCAAGAGTGACAGATTTTTCATTGATTTCTGTTACATCCATACTTGGTTGAATTTGAGGTTCTACTTTTTTCTTTTCAAAAGCTTTTTCATATGCATCATTTAAAACTTCATCTACGGCATCCATGTATAAAGATTCAATTCCAAATTTTTTAATATACATATCTTTAGGAATGGCTCCTTTACGAAATCCATCTACTTTTCTTTCTTTTACATTTTTTTTAAATGATTTATCTAATGCTTTTTCCCATTCTGTTCCTTCTACTTTAATTTTGATTTTTTCTGTATTTTCTGCATTTTTTGCCATAAAATACACTCCTTCCATAACTTCTATATTATACTTTAGAAAAAATGAATTTGCAAACTATTTTAGCAAAACATCATTAAAATGTTTAATTTTTTAAAAATGAAAAAATGTCACTGAAAAGTGGCATTCTATTTTTGAAAAGATGCTTGTTCTCCTTCTATAGACACTTTTTCTTTCTCTATAGAACTTTTGATAGACTCCATTTTCGTTTTTGACAAACGTTTTTCCAATCTTTTGCATTCCTCTTTCGCAGCCAAGATTTTAGAATAAAGAGAATAATTCTTTTCGAGTTCTTTTAATAATAATTGATCACACGCGATTCGCATATTACTTTCTTCGGTTGGATGCTTTAAATATTTTAAAGATTCTTCTTTGGTATCTTCTAAATAGAAATAATAAATTGCATCTAATATCCCGTTTGCTTTTAACACTTTTTCATTCAAAGAAAAATTTTCATGATAACGAATTAAATCTTCTAATACTTTCCATTCTTCTTGATGAGAATGCAAAAAACGATAAGATTCTTCGTAACGGTCTAAAAATCTTTTTTCAAAAATTTTTTCTTTTAACATTTCATAGGTTTTTATTTTCTCAGTTTTTCTATTCTCCATTTTATTTCTTCTTCCCCTAATATATTCATAATATCATATAAATTCGGCGTTCTAGATTTACTTGTTAATGCAACTCGAATGACGGTTGTAAAATCGGCTACATTTCCTTTAAATTTTTCTGGATTATTTTTATATTCTTTCATATTCAAAGCATATCCAAGGGTATCACAACAAAGTTTGACTTTATTAAACCACACTTCTTCGTTATCCGAATGATCATAATATTCTTTCATATATGTGTCTAATATTTGTAAAATTTCATCTTTATTTGTAATTTTTTGCCATTCATATTCTTGAGGTTCAAAGTCTTTAAAGATGTACCACATCCCATTTTTTACTTCACTATACATTGCATAGTCTTTTCTTGGTTTTTCACATATTCTTTCAATATTTAGAAAAGAAATGGAAGTTTCTTTTTCTTGTTCTAATTTTCTTTTCCATTCTTGATCGTATGTTTCTGACCAACTAAGTATTCTTTGATAGAAATCTTCTGCTGAGATCTTACTTAAAAAATTTCTAGAAATATTCAATAATTTTTCCATATCAAATAAAGCTCCGGAAGTTCCTATTTTTGAAAAAGTAAGTTCAAAGTTTTCAGGGTCTTCTTCTGGATGAGCAAGATACCATTCTTCAAAATTCGAATTTGCAATGGTCTCTAAGTAAAGCATAACGGCTTCAATTGGAATTCCCATTTCATGATAGTAAGAAACGGCCATCTCAGGATCTTTTCGTTTAGAAAGCTTTCGGATGGTAGAACCTTCTTTCTTACTTAATGGTGGAATATGACAATAAATAGGAGGTTTAAATCCTAATATTTTATGAAGACCTATATGAACTGGTAAACTACTTACCCACTCATCTCCTCGTATGACATGGGTTGTATGCATTAAGTGATCGTCAATCACATGAGCAAAATGATAAGTTGGAAGTCCATCATTTTTAATTAAAACTTGGTCGATATCATCTTCTGGAAATTCGAGTTTACCACGGATTCCATCTTCCACCACTACTTTATTATTAAAATCACCTGGATTTCTTAGGCGAATAATATAGGGAAGGCCTTGATCTAATTTGCTTTCAATTTCTTCTTCACTTAAAAATCTACTTCGTGCCCACTTTCCATAGTAACCAATTCTTCGTTTACTGTTTTCTTGTTCTTTACGCATGGCATCTACTTCTTCTTTGGTTGTGAAATCAGGATAAGCAAGCCCTTTTAATAATAAGTCTTTTGCATACGTTTGATAAATTTCTTTTCTTTTACTTTGAATGTAAGGTCCATAATTTCCTTTTTCTTCCGTTTCACTCAAAGCGCCTTCATCAAACTGAATTCCAAAAGGTGCCACATCTTGAATAATTTTAGTAATTCCATTTTCTACTAAACGTTCTTGATCGGTATCTTCAATTCTTAAAAATAGGATTCCTCCTGTTTGTCTTGCCATTTTTTTGGAAATGTAAAGTTGAAAAATATTTCCAACATGAACAAATCCTGTAGGACTTGGTGCATAACGAGTAACAATGGCCCCATTTTTTACATCTCTTTCAGGGTATAATTTTTCATAATATTCTACATCATGAGTAAGACCAGGTAATAATCTTTCTACTAATTCTTTTTTCATAAGTAACCTTCTTTCTAAAATAAAAAGGTGTATACCAAAGGACGAGAGAGTTCGTGGTACCACCTTAATTTATTCTTTCATCTTAACGTGACATCCCCGAGGTAATTTTGGATTACCCAACTCAAAAGTTTCTTCAAAATTGATTCTTTGTCCGGCTTTCACCATTTTCCAAACTCTCTTTTTAAAAGAAATTCAATTTTTACTCTTCTTTTTCTTTGTTTTCTTGATATCATTTTAGATAAATTTTCTTTATTTGTCAATAAAATTACATTCTGTTTACATTTTGTTTACTTTTATTTTATTCTATCAACATTTACAAAACGAATGGATTTGATTCTTTGAACTTGGGTTGGTTTATCATTTACATCCGTACTTACTTTCGATATTTCTTCTACGGCATCATAACCTGCAATAACTTTTCCAAAAGCCGCATATTTTCCATTTAAGTATTTCATATTTTCAGCATCTTTATCCCCTACACAGATAAAGAATTGACTGGATGCAGAGTCCATATCATCAGATCTTGCCATAGAAAGAATTCCTTTTTCATGAGCAAGATTATTTTCTACTCCATTTTCTTTAAATTCCCCTTTAATTGTTTCTTCACTTCCACCTGTTCCCGTTCCTTTTGGATCACCTGTTTGAATGACAAAATCTTCGACAACACGATGGAAAATTAAACCATCATAAAATTTCTCACTCACTAGCTTTTGAAAATTTTCTACTGTAATAGGCGCGATGTCTGGGTATAATTCTATTAATATGACTTTATCTTTGTTTGTAACAATCTTTACTGTAGTCGTACGTTCTTCTGTTTCTTCATATTGATACCCTTCTAATTCTCCATTTGGAGAAAGCTCTTTTCCACATCCGGTAAAAAAAACTAAGAACCCCATCATTAATATTATAAGTCCAATTTTTTTCATATTCTTTTTCACAACTTCTTTCGTAAAATCCATTCTATCACAAAACGAAATTGATTTCAACCTGCATATTTTTTACTATTCCATTTACAAATGTAGGTTTGTCAAACAAAAGTGACAAAGTCACGACAAACCAACGATAGATTATTTTAACTTGTTAAAATAATCAC
>CANQRJ010000071.1 GCA_947626215.1 uncultured Bacilli bacterium | reverse complement strand
CACATATTAATGGATTTTTGTATTTTCCTCTAGGTGTATTAAAATATCCATCTTTGTTTACTCTAAAAAGCCCATTAAAGCATGTTTTATTAAGATAGATAGTTCTTGCAGCCTTTTTAACATTTCCCATCTTACAAAATTTAGGATCTTTATCCATATTTCTAATAATATAATAATAGTTTTCAGAATCCCTTTTTTGATGAGTTTTTAACATTCTTATTAATCCTTTCGGATGTTCTTTAATAACTTTATAAACATTAACAATCTCAGAATTAAAATCATTAATGATACAATTATTTCTAGCAAGGTCAAAAAATAGAGATCCACCTCCGACAAAAGGTTCAAAATATTTAGTTTTTTCATTCATGATATCATTATTAATATATCGCTTTATTTGTGTTAGTATTTGTCTCTTTCCGCCAGCCCATTTCAAAAACGGTCTCATAAAAACATCTCCTTACTCAAAATCTACAAAGTTATCAAAAACAAAATTTCCTCTATCTATAGATTTTATCATTAATTCTTCTTTTTTCTTCAAAGTATTATATATATCATAATCCTTTGACAATTTATGATCTTTATCATAAAAATTTATATAAATGTAGTAATTAGTTCTATCGGTTTCTTTAAGACCAAGTCTATGAATTCTATCTCGTGATTGAAGATACTGATATAGGTTATAATTTAATTCCAAATAATGAGCTTCGTGGCAAGATTTATGAAGAGAAACAGATTCAGCTAAAGTTGCCGGATTAGTAACAATAATTCTCAATTCACCAAAATTAAACTCATCTATAATTTTATCTCTATCCTCTTGATTGGTTTCACCATAAATTGATTTAGTATAGATTCCTCTCTCATTTAACAAATTTGTAACAATTTTTATAGTATCTACAAATATACACCAAACAACACATTTATTTCCGTTTTCTTTAATAATTGATAAAAATTTGCATAATTTACTAGTAAGCTTAATATCGTTATTACTATTAGTTAAACAATTTGCTAAATCAATCTTTTGTGAACATTTAAAGGGAACACATCCTATTTCAATCAATTTGATAGTATTTTCAAAAGAAGAATATGAATCTTTAATTATCTTTTTATATAACTCAACCTCATATTCATTTGCTTGAATTTCAATAATATGATCTGGTTCAGCCAATGGCACCTTTAGATCTTTCTTATTAACTCTTATGTAAAAAGGAAACAATCGTTTATTTAATTCGACATTTTGAAGTCCACTTTTTCTATATCTAGAATCATCTGCTTTCAATTCAGACTCAAACATTTGAAAATATGATTGAGTAAAATCATCATGCAAGATATTTATCATATTATATAAATCAATATATCCATTAGGCAAAGGTGTACCAGATAAAGCTACTCTATAACGAGTATTTTTAACTATTTTTCTAAGTGCTTTATATTTTGGACTATCTATTTTTTTTATTCTATGTATTTCATCAAATACGACCATAGATCTTTCATCCAACAATTTGCATAAAACATCTTCAATTTTTGGAATGAGTTCATAATTAATAATTATAATTCTAGAGGTTTTGAAATCGTGGGCTAATACTTTTTTCTTCAAAATTATCATTATTTATTAAACATAAAGGACGCCTATCATTTGAATATTTCGAAACTATATCATATTCGTCACGCCAAGATTTAGAACAATTTATTGGTCCTATTATTATAAGTTTATTTACATATTTTGCCGAGGAATAGCCTAAAGATGATAAATATTCATAAGCACCTAAAACAGTGGCCGTTTTACCACTTCCTGGTACAGAAAAATTTAAAGATCTATACATCTCAATAATATGTATAGCCGCTTGAATTTGTTTTTCCTTCAAAGGTCTATTAACGCATTGATTAATATTTCTTTTAAAAATTTGAAATTCTTCAGACGACAAAAATTCATCACTTTTTATTTTGTTACCTTTTATAGCAAGATAATCATAATTTCTATAATTTTTTTCAAAATAGTTATTTGCTTTTCTAGTAAGATATAATTTTCTATTATCTTTTTCTAACGTCAATTTTAATTTTTCATAAAATTCTTTTTTTTCTATTACTCTATCAATATTGACCAAACGATAACATTTTTCTTCTTTTTTTAAAAAATTCGGTGAATAAAACTCTCCAATACATTTATACGTCAAATAAGGTTCCAAATCAATATTAGCTGTAATAATAATATTATCAAATTCGTCAATATCAAATCGAACATAATCTACATCACTAGTAATAGTTTTAATTTTTTCATAGTCAATATTACTTATCATTTCTGAAATAATAGGATCAGGTAAATCGATTGTTATAACATCGTTTTTTTCATTTGCCCAAAGATCTTCAAAAAGTGAATCTAGTTCGTTAATTGTATTTAGTTCTCTTTTACTTGGTTGTTCCCAATCAATAGTTACTTGAAATGCTTCGTCGTTATTTGAAATTGCTGCTTCAGTAAAATTATTTGATCCAATATAAACCAAATTATGCTTTCCATCAGAAATAATTCCAAACTTATCATGAACTATTCCATTAAGTTTATAAACAAGCTTAATATCAAGCTTTCCTATTGCAATTAAAAAAGCAAAGATATCTGAATCTTTTTGCGTAGCAATATCTTTCAATTGATTTAAAATTTTGCTTTTCGATAGAAATTTTTCCTTTATTTCTTCTTTTTTCAAATAACTTTTATTAATCAATTCTAAAATATCCGGTTCAATGTCTAGAGATATAATTAATTGCATATATCCATCATTTTTTAAAAAAGCAACTAAGCCTTTTTTTAAATAGCTAAAAATTCCAAGTGAAAAATAGGCCGAAACCCTTTTATAGATACTAGCATTTATTAATGCAGAAGAATAGAACTGTTCTACATCTTTTTGATTTGAATATATAGATTTGAAATTACATTTTGTCAAATCATTACTCATTTTTATTTTTTATCTCCAACTTAATACTTTCAACTTTTTTTGCAATGCTTTCTAATAGGGAAGATACTTCTTCTAATTTCTTCTCCGCAATAAGATTAGATGCTAATATCAATGGCTTAACATTAACATTTTCAAGACTTTTTAGAGCACTTTTACATTCCTTTAGTGGAATATCTAATTGATTTTTTGAAATTTGTTTAGAAATAGATTTTTCATAATTTTCTTTATCATCTTGAGCTTCTTCAGAATATTTTAATTCTTTAATAGCATCATTAAAAGTAGCTACATCATTAGATTTATCGATAATATCTTTGATCTTGTCACCTATTTTTTCTTTGTGCTCTTCAATTAGTTTTTTTGTAGCATCATTATCTTTAAATACTTTTTTAATTAAACCATCTCTTAAATTTTGTGTTATTAAAGAAACATCAAGTGTTAACAAATAATCAAAAAATAAATGTTTGCGTTGTTCTATTTCTAGTGGTGTTAAATTCTTTCCTTCATTTGTGAAGTAAGTTACCAATGGTTCTAGTGGCCAATAAATTTTCATATCTTCAGCAATTTGATATTCCCCAGGTTTATTAATGTATTCTAAAAACTCATCAACTAAACGGCAAGTTTTACATATTTTTAAAACATCACCAGCAGTTGTTCCATTACCTAAAAGTTCAGCAATAGTGCTATAATCAAATTTATTATCATCATTTTTTTCAATAAGCTCATAAATACTCATGTTTTTATTAATTACATTATAACCAACTTTTTCATCAGCACCAAATTGTACTCTTAATTCATATTCTTTAAGTAACCTTTTAGTAATTTTTTCACCATCAACACGAATTATTGCAGCTAAAAAATATGAATATGCTTCATCATCTGGATGTTCTCTATGCAATCTTCTTATGCAAGTAAAACGCCTATTTCCATCAATTACAATTCCGTCATCTAAAACAACACCCGGTTCAATTTGACCAAATTTTTCGATATCTCGCTTTGTTGAAAGATTACGCTCTTCATTTGTAGACCATATCAAATTTTCAACTTCGTCATTATACTTTTTTGGATCATCATTTTTTAAAGTTTCTAATTTTGTGTTTTCCTCATTTTCAAACCGTCTAGCTTCCATGAACATTCTTCCATTATTTGGATTATAAACAAGAATATCAACAGGTATTTTATAAACGTCGTATTCAAATGACTCGTTTTTAAGAACTAATATTTTTTGTTTTGCAGTTCTTTTTATTCCCCACTCTTCAAAGTTTTCATTAACTGATAAATTAAGAATTTCCATTTAAATATTCCTCCAATTCTTTTTCATAAAATTCTTTTGTAAGATAAACTTTTTCTGATGACTTTGGGCAATAATATCCCAAATCAGATAATTCACCATTAGTTACATCTTTTTGTATGCTATATTTATCAAAAAGCGTTTCTTTCAAATCATACAGCGACATAGATCCATATTCGGTTAATATATCATTTATTAACATATTAATAGATAATTCTCTTTTCGAGAAAATAAAAGCAGTGGATGTTTCGATATAATTAATATCTCTTAATGTCAATATAATATTTTTTAATAATTCTTGAGCATCGAAAGACAAAAAGAGGTCTTTATATTCTTCGTTATTTTCTAGTAAAATTTTAAAGCTATCGGATTCGATATACTCACTTAAAACATATACTTCATCTAGTTTTATTAAATCCAATAAATGAGCTTTCAATGAATCAATCAATGATGTTTGATTTCGTTTTCTAATATTAAGATAATTATTCTTCCCCACTTTCATTAAAATATTGCTATCAATAAAATCATAATTTCTATAATAAAAATATTCAATATTTGAAATTTTTTTCAATTCATTTTCTGTAATCATATACTCATCGAGATTATCTATTGCTTCAATTACAGCATCAAGTCGATTAGAGTAATTGCATGAGTATATTGATGTGTTTGTCTTTACAAAACCAATTTTTCTTAAATTATAATTATTTAGTATAATTTGTGCATCTGCACCATATTTCAACTCTACTTTATCGAATACATACGAATACCCAACACATTTAGAATTTCCTATAATTGTCTTCACAAAATTATATTGTTCATTTGTTACTTCATTTTCAAGAGTGATTAACCCTTGAGAATTTTTATATTGATTAATAGTTTTGCTAAATTGACCATAAATAGTATCTTTTCTTAATCCCGTGACTTTATTTACATAGTTCAAATAATCCTCCACTTCACAAGGCAACTCCATATCTAAAATCATATTTTCAATAAAAGATTCTTTATTTATACCTTTGGTTGCAAAGGTAGGATTTCTAATAAATTCGATTTTATTAATATATTTTTTACCTAGTAACGATTTTGCTAAAACAAATAATTCCCTCTCATTTGTTATATGATTTTTACGACAAATAGATAAATTGTTATCAAAGAATAAGCTTACAGAACCATATCCGTAAAACTCACTAAAAAAATTATCAAGAGCTTCAACAAAATTAGATGAAAGAAAATCAGGTCTATAGACAAAGAACATTTGATTCCCCATTGCAAGAAAATAGTTATTGTTATCTAATTTTCTATTTTTCAAAACAATATCTTTTGAATCTCCTATAAATAAGTCCTTATTTTCAACATAGTGATCATTCAAGAATTTGTTATAATCGTCCTTTATTTCAATTAAAGAAAAAGAAAACAAATTTCTTTTATAAACATATTTTTTCATAAGTGGCACAAATTTTTCTTGCACAAGTTGACCATCAATCAAAATAAGCTTATTACTTTTTAATATTTCTCGCGCTTGCTGTGTTTCATTAATATTGAAATCAGCTATATAGTCTAGTGAATTTTTAAATGGAGTTAGCTTATATTTAATTTTTATATATTCAATTAAACACTTATCGTTCAAACCTACAAGTTGATACTCAGCATCAGATAAATCATATAAATTCATTATTTTATAATATTTATCCTCATTAAAAAACACTGGAAATTTACTTATTCTATTTTGTATGATCTGCCTAACTCTTTCTCTGGAAATACCTTTTTTATTAGCTATTTGTTGCAATGAATCTCCTTGAAGTTTCCACTTTACAAAGTCAACACCTTTTTCTTGACTATTTAATAAATAATCACTTAATAAATTCTTTTTGAGTTTTAATCCATCAAAAGAATGAATTATTTTATTTTCTTTAATTAAATTATCAATCGCCGAATCATATTCTGCAACACTTAATGCAGGATATTTATTCAGTATTTTTTCCTTTAACTGATTATTAAGATATGGTTCATTATTTGATATCTCATTAAGCAACTCTGTTTCTAGATCAATGAAATAATTTAATTTTAATTCCTTTAAAGCATCAATAATTTTCTCTTCTGTTTTGCTTTGTAAATGAAGTTTTAGCATTGCTTTTAAATTATTTGAAAGTAAGTCTAAAGTTTTGAAGCTAGCTCTTATTCTTTCAATGACAATCATGTTAATGTTGAACTTTAGTAAACACCATATAGAAAAATATGTTTGGTCTAAAAATTTAAAATGGTCAATTATTTTTCTACAAGTTGGTGTATCCCCAAGTTCTTTCTTAATATCATTTTCACATAAATAATGATCATTACAATTATCAATAATTCTTAAAAGAGTTCTTCCTGATAGGCCATCATCGACCAAGTTTAGAAGTTTTATGTTCTTTCTTTCAAAACTATTCATAAGAAACCTCAATTTCGTATTTTTTTATATAATAGAGTAATTCATTCAATGCACCATTATTGTACAAATATAAGAAATTTTAACACTTTTTTTCAGCTTTTTCAATTTTAACTCTATTTAAATTTGCTTTTGTTAAGTGACAAAGTTAACGCAACTGAAGGAAATTATTGACAAAAAGACAATTTGATTATTTTCCTTTATGTATAAATCAATGCTTTTAAATTACTATAACTTACTTATTAAAGCAATCTACAAAATAATTTCTTAAACTAAGAATTAAAATTAATAAAAGCACTATTCAAAAGTATTTTTTCATTTCTAATAATTTATTGTCTATAAACTTTTAAGCTTTCGTCTTCGTTATAATTTCTAATCAAGTATAACACTATAATTTAAGTTTAACAATATTTTCAAGAATCAAATATTTTTTATTGTTAACGTGAATTGAATTTTTGAAATAAATTTAAGAAATAGCCCTTTTCTTATTTCAATATATATGATATGATAAAAATAGTTTTTCACTATTGGGCTTGTATTCAAGATACTTCCATATACAGGGGACTATATTGAACATATTTACGACAACATAGATGATTTTTAAATATTATAGTGAGATATGTATAAATGGG
>CANQRJ010000070.1 GCA_947626215.1 uncultured Bacilli bacterium | reverse complement strand
ATTATTGTTTTTTAATAGGACATTTTAACTTGTAAATATAAAATTAAAATTAGGACATTTTAACTTAAAAGTCACAAGGAAGAAAGAAAAACTCGTAAAATTTTAAAAAACTTGATATAATACTATCAAGTCTTAGTAGCTCAGTTGGATAGAGCGTTGGCCTCCGGAGCCAAAGGTCGCGAGTTCGACTCTCGCCTAAGACACCAAAAAGAAAACATATCCTTTTTAAGGATTTTTTATTTGCAAAAAAAGAAACTTACACTTTAAGGTTTAAAAATAAAAAAGACTTCCATAATAAAAATGGTGGAAAACTTATGAAAAATAAAATTGTAGAAAGAATTCAAAAAGAATTTCAAAAAAGTGTAGATTTAGTAATTAAACCAATCAGAATTACTCCTCTTGAAACAATTTATATAATCTACTTAGAAAGTGTAACGGGAAGCGATAAAGTAAACGACTATGTTTTAAAAAATATATCTTTGCTTGCTTCCAATAATAAAAAATTAAAAGATTTAGCCAGTGCAATTCCTGCACCACATACAGTAATTATTGAAAAATCTGATGAAATAGAATATTACATCACCAATGGCTTTACAATTGTCATAAAAGGAAGAGAAATTTTAGCTTTAGAAACAAAAGCAGACATCAATCGAAGTGTCCCAGAACCTTTAACAGAACAAGCAGTATTTGGTCCCAAAGATGCTTTTACCGAAAATATTCAAATTAACTTAGGTTTAGTAAAAAGAAGAATTAAATCTAAAACATTAAAATCCGAAAACTTAGTCATTGGAAGAAAAACATGCACGGCCATAAATATCTTATACTTTGAAGATATCACGGAAGAAGATTTAATTGATTCAGTCAAAGAAACACTAAAAAAAATTGATGTAGATGGCATATTAGACTCTGGAACACTAAAAGAATATTTAGAAAAAGAAAATGATAGTCATTTTCCAACAGTAATAAGAACTGAAAGACCTGATCATGTAGCAAGCGCTTTAATGGAAGGAAAAGTGGCTCTTTTAATTGATACTTCCCCTTTTGCTCTGATCGTTCCTACTTTTTTTGCCGACTTAATTAATCCTACTACGGATAATTATAACAAAAGTAAAAATATTAATTTGCTAAAAATCATTCGACTCCTTTGTTTTTTTATTTCGATGCTTGCTCCGGCAATTTATATTTCCCTTATCAATTATAATCCAGAGACGATTCCTACTTCCCTACTGATTAATTTTGCTATGCAAAGAGACAATGTTCCTTTCCCCACTATTATTGAAGCCTTACTCATGCTTTTTATTTATGAAATACTAAGAGAAAGCGACATTCGATTTCCAAATTCTTATGGAAGTGCCATTTCAATACTTGGTGCTTTAATACTCGGTGAAGCTGCCGTGAATGCAGGGTTTGTAAGTCCCATTATGATTATTGTAGTAGCCTTTACATTTATAACGAGTCTTCTTTTTACAGAGCAAGAATTAGTAGATGCAATTCGTTATGCAAGATTAATATTTATCATTTTTGCAGCGCTTTTTGGACTTTATGGAATCGTCATTGCTTTTATTTATTTTCTCATTCATATTGTTGAATTAAAATCACTTGGAAAACCATATTTTTATCCCTTCGCACCATTTGACAAAGTATATTTTATGAAAGGTGCTTTAAAAAAGGCAGCATGGAAAGACACCTACCGAAGTAAAATGCTTACGAAAAAAAATATACGTCGTCAAAGGAGGAATGAATCATGAAAAAGAAATGGATCATACTTTTACTATTTTCATTTTTACTAACAGGTTGTTATGATTATCAAGAATTAAATAATCTAGGTATTATATCAGGAATTTCTATAGATTACATTAAAGATGAATTTGTAGTAAATTATGAAATATTAAATAGTAAAAAATCTGATGGAAGTGAACAAGGATCTTCTTCTAAATCCTACTTTGTAGAAAGTAGTGGTTCCACTTTATTAGAGGCATTTAAAAATGTGAATTTAAAAGTAAGTAAAGAACCTTATTTTGCACATGTAAAAGTCATCTTATTTAGTGAAAAAGTAGCAAGAGAAAAAATGGATGCCGTCGTCGATTTTTTAATTCGTAATCCCAATATTCGTAATATTTTTGTACCCATCATTGCCATAGAAAAAGACGCCAAAGACATACTAAATAGCCCAACTACTGAAAATCCTGTGACATCTGAAGCTATTAGAAATATGATTGAAACAAGTAAATCATATGAAAACATAGCAATAAAACAAGATTTTGAAACATTTATGGACCTTTATTTAGATCCAAGAAAAGATGCCTATATGAATACAGTACGAAAAAATGGCGAAGCCGTAGAACTTGTTGGTTTAGGTGGTTTTAAAGGAAAAGGACTGAAAGTTCTTTTAGATACAACCGAAACAGGAATTTTAAACGTATTAAATAACGCATCATATAATCACTATGTTTCTTTAGAATGTCCAAATAAAAAAGAAGCCTATATCATTATAGATCTATATGATAATGACTCTACAAAAATAGACTTTAAAAATAATGAAATGAATGTAAAAAGTAATTTAAAAGCAAGCATTATTTCTGATGAGTGTCGTTATGATTTTCGTAATACATCTGCTTATCAAGAATTAGAAGAAAAATTTAATCAAAAAATAGAAGAAGAATATCGAAAAGTTTTTCAAAAATTAAGAACTTATCAAACAGATTTACTAAAAATAAATGAAACTTATTATAAATCAAAAAGAAAGGAACTATCCGATTGGTATACTTATCCAATAAACTTTGAGATAAATGTAAATATCAATAAAAACGGATTAATATTTCAGGTGACTAACAATGAATAACCGTAAAACATTTTCACTTTGTTATTTTTTAGGAAGAAGTTTCTTTTTAGGATTTGGTTTTTCTCTTTTATCTAAAATGCTTGTTCAAGATGCTTGGATAGCCGCGATATTAGGAGCATTTCTTGGATCAGGCATTTTATATCTTTTTGGTTTATTCAAATCTAAATTAAATGGAAAACCAATAAAAGAAATAACTTCTTGGATAAAATGGCCAATTTTAATATTATATTTCATTTACAATATATTTATTTATTCTCAAATAGTATTTATTTTTCAAACATTTGCTTCCTCTTTTTTCCTAATAAAATCGCCAGTATTTTTTATTATTCTTCCTATTCCATTTATTATTTTTAGAATTTGTAAAACGGGATACCCTACTATAGCTAAGGTAGCCGAAATTTTAATGCCTATTTCAATATTTCTAACAATTTTTGGATTAATCGGATTAGTTCAAAATTTTAAAATTGATTATTTTACACCAATTTTAATATCTAAACCTACTAATTTATTCACAGGAAGTCTTTTCTTTGCATTTTATTCTACGGCTCCATATTTTTTACTTTTAAATGCTCCCATTGAAAAAAATAAATTTGTTTTGAAATACATTATTTCTTCCTTAAGTATTATTATTCTTTGTATATTTATTATAGGCATTTTAGGACCTAATTTAATGCAAGTTTATCGTTATCCAGAATATATGGCTATGAAAAAAATTAGAATTTTCAATTTTATTGAAAAAGTTGAAAATATAGTTTCCATCGCCTGGTTATGTGATTCTTTTATCACTTTAGCTATTGTTGGAAATAACTTAAAAGAAACATATCCAACAAAACATCAAAACATATACTTTGGAATCACTCTTATTATTCTTTATTTTTGGTCCATTTTAAGTAATGAACTTTATCAAGAAGGATTAAACGTTTATCATATTTTACCTATCATTTTAGGAATTTTTGAGGTACTTTTCTTTCTATTTTGTCTTTTTCTACCAAGAAAAAAGAAGAATTAACTAACTTCTTCTCCATCTAAACTAAAGCTTTTTGCATCTGTAATTTTTACAGAAATAATTTTTCCAATATTTTCTTTGGATGAGATTACATTGACTAATTTAAAGGTATCGGTATATCCATACACTTTCGATGAGTCTTTTTCACTTTCTCCTAGTATTAATACTGGAACGACTTCTCCCACTAATTTTTCATTATTCCATTTGGAATAGAAATTTACTCTTTCATTTAAACGGGCTAAGCGTTTTTCTTTTTCCTCTTTTGGTGTATCATCTTTAAGTTTTGTCGCAGGTGTTCCTTCTCTTGGACTAAAAATAAAGGTAAAAGCTCCATCAAATTTACATTTTTCTACGACATCAAGGGTTTCTAAAAAGTCACTTTCTTCTTCTCCTGGAAAACCAACGATGATATCTGTAGTAATCGAAACATTAGGAATTTTCTCTTTCATTTTTTGAAATAATTCTAAATACTCTTCTTTCGTATAACGCCGACCCATTAATTTTAAAATTCGATTTGATCCACTTTGAATAGGTAAATGAATATAAGGCATAATATTATCGTATTTTGCAATATCATCAATCATACGATCGGTAAAGTTCCAAGGATGAGACGTCACAAATCGAATTCTTGGAATTTTTGTTTCAGCAACTTTTTCAAGTAAATCCGAAAACTCTGTCCCATCATGAAAATCTTTCCCATAAGCATTGACATTTTGGCCTAGTAAAGTTACTTCTTGGTATCCTTCTTGTTTTAAATGCTCTATTTCTTTTACAATTTCTTCTATTTTACGACTTCTTTCTTTTCCTCTTGTATAAGGAACGATGCAATAGGTACAGAATTTATCACATCCATAAATAATATTTACATAAGCGGTGATTTTAGAGTCCCTTTTATACAAAACATTTTCATATACATCTCCTTCAATACTGTAAACTTGAATGTCTTGACTACCCTCTTTCGCTTCCAATAACAAACGACCTAATTCATGAATATTATGCGTTCCAAAAACAAAATTAACATAGGGATGCCTTTTTTTAATTTCTTCTACAATGTTTTCTTCTTGGCTCATGCAACCTCCGATTCCAACAATGACATCAGGTCTTTGTTTTTTTAAATGTTTAATTCGGCCAAGATAGCCAAAAACTTTTTCATGAGCATTTTCTCTAATGGCACAGGTGTTAAGCAAAATAACATCAGAAGACTCCATATCATCAGTAGGAATCATTCCATAAAACTCTAAAATTCCTTTCATTTCTTCCCCATCATGTTCATTCATTTGACAACCATAAGTTCTTAAAAAATATTTTTTTCCCTGTAAAGCATTAGAAAATAAATAATCTTGAACTTTATATTCTACTTTTTTATCACTTCGAACTTGTGCTTTTTTTAAATCTGGTAGATTCATTTTTTTACCTCTTTCAATACTCTCGGCAAAGACTCTATTTCTATTTGTTTTTGAATATAGTCTCTTTTGCCTTTTTCTTTCATAAACAATTCTATTTTATCATTTAGTTCTTGGAAAGTAAAATGCTTTCTAGCAAGATAAAAATAAGTATAAACATAGAAATAAAAATCATTATATGAAAATTGATATTTGATTTCTTTTAAGGAAATAGAACCAAGTTGTTCCAATAAATTTTCTAAAAAGAAAGAAATTTCTTGTTTTTGAAAATCTGTAAATTCTTCTAAAGAAAGACCAGGTGCA
Source organism: uncultured Bacilli bacterium (assembly GCA_947626215.1). Taxonomy (GTDB): domain Bacteria; phylum Bacillota_I; class Bacilli_A; order RF39; family UBA660; genus Ventrenecus. The sequence continues at coordinate 1,783 of CANQRJ010000070.1, read as the reverse complement.
TCTAACCAATTTTTAATATCAAATTGATATCTTGCCGTTCCATCTAAACTTGGAAACGTATAAATCATATAATAATAAATTCCTAAGTAACTTCGATACATTTTGTCACTTAATAATTCGCAAACTTTAAAATAACTAGAAAGTATACTCCAATTATTTAAAATATTATAATAAAGAAATTTTAAATCTTCATTCCAAATATCAGGAGAACCCCATTCATAAATTCTTCTTACCCATTCTAATTGAACTTGATTAAACAACCTGAAAAAAGGACTAAGAAGATATTTTTCGTTATAAGCATACTCTTCAAAAGTTATCAAATCCACTTTTTTATGTAATTGATTTAAAATAAATTCAAGACCTCCATCCGTTAATTGATAAAGTTTTAATTCTTCTAATTCTTCCATTATTTTTTCTAATAATCGTTCATATTTTTTTGTAATAAAACTTTGGGTATTAGAATGAGTTCCTACATAGATCATGGACTGAAATTCTACCAATAGATTTTCTTCTACTTTTAGCATATTTTCTAACAATTCTTTCATTGATACCACCTAGTGGTCTTTATTTTATAAAGATTACTTCAAAAAATCAAGCTTTTTATATAAATATTTTTCTTTCCATTTGTCTATGTTTCATCGTAGCAAAAGATAAAAGGTAGTACTTGACAGGCATTTATTTATGAGTATAATAAAAATACATTTTAAATGTAAATCCAACTCTTTGTCTTGAATTTATATTTGAAATTGTTTATAATAAAAATAGAAAGAAGTTTATCATTCCTCTTTCTAAATTTGAATATATTGTGTTTTTAACAACATAATATATAGTAGAACATACAAAAGAGATACATTAAGTTGTTGAGTGCTATCTCCGCCTTATGTTTCTATCGTTTCGTGTGAAGAGCACCTTTTCTAAAGTCGCGATGACTAAGATTAGGTGCTCATTTTTTAATGTTTCTGATTTCGATCTCGTTGAATAATATATAAAATTACTATTAAAGCAATTAAATACTCCAAACTTAACCTCACTCATAAGCATCACCTCCGTTTCTACCTTTAAAAGGAAAAGAGACGGAGGACTAGCACCTAACTAATGTATCTCATAAACATTATATAATAAAACAATAAAAATGACTAGCTTTTTTATATCGTAAATATTTCCTTTTTTTCAATTTATCTATGTTTAACCGAACCAAAAGATAAAAGGTAGTACTTGACAGGCATTTATTTATGAGTATAATAAGAGTACATTTTAAATGTAAATAATTCTTATTTTCTTGAATTTATGTTTAAATGTGTTTATAATAAGTATAGAAAGAAGAACTTATATTTTCCTTTCTTTCTATTGAATGTATATTATGTTTTTTAGCATAATATATATTAGGACATTAAAAATGAGATACACTTGATTTCGCTAGTTAGGTGTTTCTCAGTCCAAATTTGTTCTTTGAAAACACCTATTCAGTGATGAGTAGGTGTTTTCGTTTAATCCTTGTTGTTGTAAATTTTTGATAGTGCAATTAAAACAACTATCAGGATTATTAAATAATCCACAAAAATCTCCTAACATAGGACCACCTCCTTCCATTTATTTTATAAAAAAATTCATATAATAAAGGACTGAGGTTAAAACACCTAACGTCTCAAATGTATCTCATAGACATTATATAATAAATGAATATAAATGACTAGCTTTTTAATATTCTTCCAAAAATTTTCCTTAGAATACCAAATGCCCAAAAAATCAGATAAAAGTTTCAATTTTTAGTAAAAATATGTTT
>CANQRJ010000069.1 GCA_947626215.1 uncultured Bacilli bacterium | reverse complement strand
ATCTTTTACTATTCATTCTATTGCTTATCCTTCATTTTAGGCTACTTTTTCCTTTTCCGATAAATTTAGACTCTGTCTATCAAAAAATTTAAAAATCCTTTTCATTTTGTCCTTTTATATATTATAATGGTTCATGGGGATTCTTATGTCAAAATTAAACGAATTAGAAATTCAAAAAAATATATTATATAAAACAGGATTTTTTTCTGGGGATTATTCTCAAGATTTATATTTAAAAAAAGCAAATATAAAAGAAGAAAATCGAGTTTATTTAAGTGCTTTTGGTGTTGTCAATGGCGAGTTAGAAAGACAAGGTTATCTTTATTTTACGGTAGATTTTGAAAAGAAGGTCAGTCAATTTATTGGAGTTTTTGTAGATGAAAAGTATCGAAATCTTCATATCGCGTCTTTTTTAGTGGCTAGTTGGATTGATTTATGTTGGAATCAAGGACTTGATTTTTTAGGAGTTAATCATAATCAGAGAAAACCATTTTTATTATATTTATTAAAAACTTATGGATTTGAAGTGTTTGATTTAAGTTTATATCAAACGAGGAAAGATGTAATTACTATTTGTCGAAGTAAAGAATTAGAAGATAAACAAAAATATCTTTTATTTAAAGATGAGAAACATGAAAAAGCTTTTTTAAATACGAATGTTTATCAAACGGATAATTATGAAGTTATTCACAATCCTATGAATCACATTTTATTAGATCAAGTGATCATGCCTTTACAAAATCGAAATCGAAAAGAAGTGTATTATGAATTATTAAAAGAGGAACTTGCTAACACAAAAATAAAAAATACAATAGAATCTCATCAAAAAGGAAAAATTTAATGATTAGAAATTGCAAGTTTCGGTGACCTATGATATAATACTCTAAAGAATAGGGTGCATAAGTATGAAAAAAAGTACTAAAATATGGATTGCAGTAGTGGTGATATTGTTACTAATAGGAATCGGTGGAGGCATCTATTACTTCGTATTTATAAAAGAAAAAAAGCCTGATACTCCTCCTGTTAAAGAAGTCATTGTTACGAATACCATTGAGGAATATGGCTATAATCTAGAAGATCGAGATACTGAAAATTTTAAACAAAAATTTGAAGAATTAAAAACTCTTTTACAAAATGAAGACTATGATAAAATGGAATATATGCGCCTGATTAGTGAATTGTTCATTATGGACTTCTTTACAATTCAAAATAAAGTGAGTCGTTATGATGTAGGGGGATTAGAATATGTATATAAAGACGCAGTAGATTCTTTTCGAACCGTTGCCGAGAGTAGTGTATATAAAACCGTAGAAAATAATCTAGATGATACGAGAACTCAAGAACTACCAGTTGTTGTAAGTGCAACTTCAGGAGAAATTACAGAAACCACTTTTGAAATGCCAGATAAAAGCAATGCAGGAGGTTACCGAGTTCCTGTTTCTTGGGAATATGAAGAAAATTTAGGATATGATACAAGTGGTGTTCTTATTTTAATTCCAGATGGAAATAAAATGGGTGTTGTATTTTATAAAGCAAATTAAAGAAGGTGAAAAAAATGGAAAAAAATTCAAAAAACGATATTAAAAAGTATACAATTATGGTTTTAATATTTGTTATATCGATTATGACAGTTGGAGTAAGTTTAAGTTATGCTTACTTTACCATTAATTTTTCTGGAGAAAGTGATGTTCCTACAGAACAAGCAGGATTTTTAAATGTGACATCAACGATAGAAAATGCCGAAGCTATAAGTGCAACAGAGCTTGGATTAATTGATAAAGAGGATTACAAAACAAAAGGACAGAAAGTATCGTTTACTGTAACGAATAATAGTGAAGAAACTTTAAAAAACATAGAAAGCCCAGAACAAGAACAAGCAAAACCATCTACAATAAATGCAAAGTATACGATAAAACTTGTTGATATGAGTATATCTAAAAATTTAATAAGTCAATATTTTAAATGGGCCATCATAATTAATGATGGAGAAGAAGGCTCAAAAGAAATTACTGGTGATTTTAGTGACGAAGAATATGAAGAGCCTCAAATAATTACAGGTGAAAATGGAGAGCAATATGCTAAACCAACGGAAAATGATATGGTAAGATTTGAATCTAAATTACTTATGGAAAATGGTAAAATATTAGAAATAGGTGAAACGGATAAAATTGATTTTTATATTTGGTTAGAAAATGATGGAACAGTTAATTTTCAAGATTTATCTCAATCCACAGGTGTGGATCAATTATATTTAACGAATGGATCCTTCAGTGCAAAATTATCTTTAGATGCAGTTCCAACAAGAGATGTAGAAGAAAAGCAATAGTTCTTCTCTTTTTTCTTTTTTTGTGATACAATTTGAAACGTGAGGGAGTGAAAGTATGTCTATATTAGCATTAAGTTTCACTTTAATAAGTGGTTTCTTTTTCTTACTTGGTTTTTGGCTAGTAAAAGTTTTGAAACAAAGAAAAAATTTTAATGTTTTTGGAAGTGGCCTTGCTTTATCTATTATGTTAGGAATGGTCTTCTTTGATATTGTTCCAGAAATTATAGAAAACAGTCATCTTGTTATGATGAGTAAATGGGCTAAAATTTTTCTCATTCTCTTATTTTTAGTTTTAGGAATGTCGATTCTTAAATTCTTTGATCGATTTTTACCAGCTCATCATCATGAACATCACGAAAAAGAAAAAAATGTGAAAGAACATCAATCTCATACCTATCATATAGGAATGATATTAGCTTTTTCTCTTATTTTGCATAATTTTATAGAGGGAATGAGTCTTTATATTCTTGCTAAAGAAAGTATTTCTAGTGGAATTTTCTTAACTTTAGGAATTGGACTTCATAATTTACCTCTTGGAATGGAGATTAAAAGCCATATTGATGAAAAGAAACAAGAAAAGAGTCATTTATTCATTTTACTTCTTTTGATTTTTTCATCTTTTATTGGAGGATTTTTCTTGTTTATCATTGGAGGAGTTCCTGTGTTTGTCACATTTACTCTTTTATCAATTGCTTTAGGAATGGTTCTTTATCTTGCCCTTTTTGAATTACTTCCAGAAGTGATGGATTATCGAAAAAATAAATATACTTATTTTGGAATTGGCCTTGGTATTTTATTACTAATAATCATGAGTTTTTTAGGTTAGGAGGAATAGTTATGAAATTAGATTTACAACTTTTTGGGCGTGCTTATGAAGTACGAAAAGCGAGCATTCAAAAAACAGGGGCTCAGAAAGGAAAGCTTTATACCAATTATGCAAAAGAAATTTATTTAATGGCTAAGAAAGGAACTCCAGAGATTGAATCTAATATTTTATTAAAAAGAATTGTAGAAAAAGCAAAGAAAGAACAAGTTCCTAATGATATTATAAACCGAGCCATTGAAAAAGCCAAAGGAAGTGGGCAAGAAGATTATGAAGTTGTCACTTACGAGGGATTTGGACCTGGAGCTTCTACTTTAATTATTAGAACCCTTACAGATAACGTAAATCGAACTGTTGGAATGGTACGCGCGGCATTTAATAAAGTTCATAAAAGTTTAGGAGTGACCAATTCTGTTTCTTATAATTATGATTATCTTGCAATTATCAGTGTCAAATCTAATTTAGAAGAAGAAATTTTTAATGCTTTATTAGAAGATGGAATAGAGCCTGTAGATTTTGAATCTATGGATGGCGAGATTATCATCACGGTAAACCCAAGTGATCATAATAAAGTAAAAGATGTTTTAGAAAAACTGATACCTCATGTGGTTTATGAATTAGACGAAGAAGGAATGTATCCTAAAGATAAAGTAAAATTAAATGATGAAGATTTAGAAACATTTCAAAAGTTATATCATATGTTGGATGAAATTGATGATGTTACAGATATTTATCATAATGTAGATTTATAAAATGTGTGTAAAATAGCACATTTTTTCTTTTTTGGCGAATTTTGTCGAACGATTTTTTAAAGAAAAAAAAGGAAATCGAGGATTTTTTTTGTATATATAAGTAGAGAGTAGTATTTACTTTCTTAGAAAGGAGTTTGGTATGACACAAGAAATGCTCGATTATTTAAGTGAGATTATTCCTCAAATTTTAACGGAATACCCTCATTTATTTACAAGTGAGACAACACCTGATAATTGGTATGAAAGTAGACATTTCTTTTTAAATAAGAATCAATTCTTTTTAGAAAAAGTGAAAGAAAAAATGGAATGTAAATTTGACACCATAGTCTCTGTAGAAGAACTTTTTTATATGCAAAAAATGTTTTTGATTTACCCGAGTTATATACCTAAGAAGTTATTAAAGTTACCTTGGGAACATATTAAAATTCTTTTAGACTTATGTAGTGAAGAAAAAAGAAAATTTTATATCGATTTATGCTATGACAAAAAATTAAGTGTAGAGATCTTAAAAGAGTATATTTTGAATGATATTTACGAAAAATCTTTAGTTCTTATTGAAGAAATTAATGATTATAATAAAGTAGTCTCTAAGGATTTTTTGAATCAAGTATTAGAAATTTATCCGATGGTATGGAATTAAAACTTAAAAGTTCACGCCTTTTTCACAATTTTATGATAAGATAAGTCTATGAGTGGTGATTTTACATGAGAATTTTAGTTGTGGATGATGAAGAATTAATTCGAAATGTTGTCAAAGAATATTTACTTCAAGAAAATTATGAAGTGGAAGAAGCTTGTAATGGCATTGAAGCAATTGAAAAAGTCAAAAAAATGGATTTTGATTTAATTGTATTAGATATTATGATGCCTAAAAAAGATGGCTATCAAACGGTAAGAGAAATTAAAGAAATCAAAGATATTCCTGTTCTTATGTTGTCGGCGCGTTCGGATGAATTTGACAAATTAATTGGTTTTGATTTAGGAATCGATGATTATGTCACAAAACCTTTTAGTCCTAAAGAACTTGTTGCAAGAGTAAAAGCAATTACAAAAAGAAAAGAAAAAAATAATGCTCAATTTGTGTTTGGAAGTTTAGTTCTTGATGATGTTGCCCATTTAGTCATGATTGATCAAAAAAGTATTCCTTTAACACCTAAAGAATATGATTTATTAAAATATTTTATCGCGAATAATCATATTGCTTTATCAAGAGAACAGTTACTTACTAATGTATGGGGTTATGACTTTTTTGGAGATGATCGGACAGTAGACACTCATGTCAAAACTTTAAGACACCAATTAGGCCGTTATGGGGACTATATCAAAACGATTAGAAAAGTGGGGTATAAGTTTGATTATGACGAAGAAATTAAGTAGTTTTAGTCGAAAGACCCTTTTATATTTAGTATTCTTTATTACAACTATTCTTCTTTTATTATGGTTTTTTCAAATTATCTTTTTAAAGTATTCTTATGAATCTTATCAAGTGAAAAATTTGAATAATTTAGTCGACACAATTCAAAATACACCTATTTTAAATTTAAGTACGACATTAGAAAAAATTGCTTATCAACAAGAAGTTTGTGTGGAGTACTTTACCAATTCTGGTCAAACCTTAAAATATAATACTTTAATGAATGGGTGTGCATTAGGAAAAAATAATACAGAAATTTTAAATTTGGAAACAGATTTTATAAATTCTAATATAGATGCGAAGAGCTATCGACTTATCAATAAAGAGTATGAGGCGAAAGCTTATATTTATGGAATTAAAGTGGATTCTGGAACGATATTTTTAAATTCTACTTTGGAAGAAATCAGTGGAGCCAATGTCGTTTTAAAAAATCAATTAATATATTTAACGATTCTTGCTATTATTTTGGCCTGCGTTATCGCATTCTTTTTATCCAAAAAATTAACAGAGCCTATTTTAGATATTACGAAAAAAGCTAAAAAGTTAGGTTCAGGGACTTATGTAAAGTTTCCAGAATATGATATTGAGGAAGTAAATGATTTAGCAAAGGTTTTAAATCAAGCAGGAAGTGAAATGTTAAAAACAGATGAACTTAGAAGAGATTTGATGGCAAATGTTTCTCATGATTTAAAGACTCCTCTTACAATGATTAAAGCTTATGCAGAAATGGTAAGAGATTTAAGTTATAAAGATGATCAAAAAAGAGAAGAACATTGTAATATCATTATGAATGAAGTAGATCGACTTAATTTACTTGTAAATGACATTTTAACGTTATCTAAAAATGAAGCGAATGCCGAGGTTTTAGAAATAGAAGAATTTGATTTGGTAAAAGAAATGAAAGAAATTTTAAAACGTTATGAAATTTTAAAAGTTACAGAAGATTATCATTTTGAAGTATCTTCTCCTAAAAAAGCGATGATTAAAGCCGATAAATCAAAATTGAGTCAAGTGATTTATAATCTCATTAATAATGCGATTAATTATACAGGGAAAGATAAAAAAGTAAAGATTCATATTAAAGAAGAAACTCATACATACTTAGTTGAAATTCAAGACACTGGAAAAGGAATCCATGAAAGCGATTTACCTTATATTTGGAATAAATATTATAAGAATGATAAAAATCATCAAAGAAATGTAGTAGGGACTGGACTCGGTCTTGCAATTGTTAAAACGATATTAGAAAGACATCATTTTGAATATGGAGTTACTTCTAAGAAAAATAAAGGAACCACTTTTTACTTTCGTGTCAATAAAATGTAATTTTACGAAAGTTCACAAACACTTCACAGAAACTTCATAATTCTATAGTAATATGTTTATCATGAAAGGAGAGTGATCTGATAATTTTTAAACATTCGTATATTTTGCAAAAAATATATAAAAACTCTATACATAATAAATAACATATAAACTCAAAACTCACACTTTAGAAAGAGAACGACCTTTTATAGTTCTCTTTCATTTTTTTATAAAAAAATATGGAATAAGATTTCCATATTATATGTTTTTTATAAATTCTAAAATATCTTTATCTGATATTTCTAATACTTTGATTAATTTTTTTATGGTTTCTAATTTGGCTACATTGGGATTATTTTCAATTCGTTGCAAGTTTCTCCAACTAATATTACAAAGTTCGGCAAGCTTTTCTAAAGTAAATCCTCGCTTTAAACGATATTGTTTTAACATATTCATCACCTATGACAATTATGTCATTTTTCTTTTTTATAGTGTATGACATAAAAGTCATGAATTATTCTTGAATTTTAATATTATTTTTTGTATACTTATTATGACAAATATGTCATAGGATAGGTGTTCTTATGAAATTAGAAAAATTTAAAGAGAAAGATAAAAAGAAAATAGGAATTATATTGTTTACTATCACTTGTGTTTTATTAATAAGTGGAGTGATACTTTATAGAACATTTGCTATCTTTGAAACAAATGATACTTTTAATATCATAAATGGAGAAGTAAAAGATGAAG
>CANQRJ010000068.1 GCA_947626215.1 uncultured Bacilli bacterium | reverse complement strand
TCCAAAAATATTATACTACTATAATGTGGACATTTTAACTAATGATAATTGTAGACATTTTAACTTAGGATTAACATTCTTGCAAATTTTTCTTGACTAATAATTTTAAAAATACTAAAATTGAAGTATGGAAATAGATGATTCATATACATCAAAATTCTAGTGATAAAAAAGAAAGGAAAGAGAAAATGAAAAAAATTATTTGCACTTTAATTGCAGTTATTGTTCTAATTCCATTAGCTGTAAGTGCAAAAGGTAATTATTTTGAAAATTACTTAGAAGAATTAGGAACTGTAGATTATTATACAGGAACTTTTTACAGACAAGGGTATTCTGATTGGAATACTGTTAAAAATCTGCCAACAAGGTCCATAAACCTTGGTCAAATTATTAATTCTAGTAAATCTAAATATATGTTTGACAAATTATTTAAAACAAAAGCTTTATTATTTAATGGTATTGAAGGTATAAAAGCTACTAGTAATAATGAAAAAGTAATGACAGTTAATGTTAAAGAATATGATTTTGCCGCTGAAAAGAAATATTTTGATGAATATAAAAAACTTTATGAAAGTTATACTTTAGAGGAAATTAATTCTGAACTAGCAAATAAATATTCTGCAAAACCTACATGGTGGGAATATAATGGTTATACAAGTGAACCCAAAACTTGGTATGAAGCTTATGGTTTAACTGAAGCACCTACTAATGTTGTTGAAGTTTCTACGGTTGGACATGACTTAGGAGTAGCCGAAATTAAAATTACCGCTACAAACAAAGATCCAATCACTATTAATTGGGTTGTATATCAAGATATTTTCTATGATAATAATAAAGAAGCATTACTTGAATTTTTAGCAAATTCTGATCGATATAAAAATGTTACGCATTCAAATTTAGATTATGTTACTAAAAATACTTATGAAATTATGTATCAAGTAGAAGAAAATAGTGATGTATCTGATATTGTAAATGCCTTAAAAGGCAAAGATCTTACCATTAATTTCGATTACTATACTGATAGTGGGTATACATCAAGCTATTTTCTAAATGGAAAAGATGTATTACAAGAAGCCAAAGAGGGGCTTACATATTATTATGAAGCTTCAATTGATAAATCTGAAAACAAAGATGCTATTGATAAATTAATAGGTTTAGATAATTTAATTTATATTGATTTTGCATATCATGGCGAATTACCTGCAAAATATAAAACTGGAATTCTAGTTCAAGATTATGCGATTAATTCTTTAGCAAAGGAATATGGATGTAGCAAAGAAGATACCGAGTGCTATCAAAAAGTATATGATAATGTGGATAGTTATTTAGAAAATATGGAATTTACATTGTTATATTACAATAAAGAAAAAAATCAAATGGAAGTTATTAAAAAAGGTTTAAAGGCTGATATGAAAACTGGTTTAGTGTATATTGAATTAGATCACTTCTCATCATATGTTTTAGCATTATCTAACGATTATGGTGCTTTAACTAATGAAGAAAATCCGCAAACTGGAGATAATATGTTATCTTATGTTACATTATTTACAATGAGTGCTTTAGCCTTAGGATTTATGTACAACAAATTTATTAAAAATAATTAATGAAAGAAGGGTGTTCCAATCACCTTTTTTTTATGAAACGTTTTTTAAAAAGTTTATAAGCTTATGCTTAGAAAAATATGATATTTTTTCTGGATACTTAGTGCCGATTGTGGTAATAGTTTTACTTTAAAAAAAGGCAAAACTAATGAATATTATTATTGTAGTTCTTATTTAACAAATAAAGAATGGATAAGTAAATTTGAAAAGAATAAAAATTTGGAAGAACTTAATAAAAAAACTATTAATTAATAATATTTATATTCATGAACATAAAAAATTGATATTATTTTTCGCTATAATGATGAGTATATTAAGGCAATGAACTTTATTAAGCAACAGAACTATGGTATAATATGAAATGAGATTTTTGCACTTATTGTTAAAAAAAGGAGTGATTTTTATGTTAAATGAAAATAATAATGATAAGAATAAAGAGCTTTCAAATGTTCATATCGCATACTTTCCAGGACATATGGCCAAGACAAGAAGAATGATAGGGGAAAAATATGGACTTATAGATATTGTTTATGAAGTTATAGATGCAAGAATCCCTTTTTCATCTAAAATAAAAGACATCTATAATATCATAGGAAACAAACCTAAAATTTTAATTATGACTAAAAAAGATTTATGTGATTTAAAAGTTACAAACGAATGGATAAAATATTATGAAAATTTAGGAAATCATGTCTTATTAGTAGATTTAAACAATGGAAATGATTATGAAAAAATTATCAAACTGACTCATGAATTAATGTCGGACGTTCAAGAACGAAGAAAAGAAAAAAGTTTAAAAGATAAGGAAATCCGTGCCTTAGTAGTAGGAATTCCAAATGTCGGAAAAAGTACTCTTATTAATCGTATGTGTAAAAGAAAAGTAGCTAATGTAGGAAATAATCCAGGAGTTACTAAAGAACTAAATTGGCTTAGAACCCATAGTGACATTTTATTATTAGATACACCAGGAATTTTATGGCCTAAATTAGACCAAGGAGAAGTGGCTTTAAACCTTGCCGCTTTTACGGCTATTAAACAAGAAATATTACCTTCTGATGAAGTGGCGATTCATATCTTAAAAAAATTATCAGATTATTATCCAACTATTTTAGAAAATTTATATGGAATTAAAAAAGTAAATGATGAAAATATTTTGATGGCTTATGAAGAAATTGCTAAAAAAATAGGTGCTATGAAAAACAATGAAGTTGATTATGAAAAAGTTTCTTTAAAAATTATCAATGATATAAAATTAGAACATATTAAAGGAATTACATTTGATAGGAAGTAAGGTGTAGGAAGTTGGAAATCGATTTGTTACAATATGAAAAAGAATTATATGAAAAAGGATACTCTTTTATTTGTGGTTGTGATGAAGCAGGTCGTGGACCTCTAATGGGTCCTGTTGTCGCATCCGCGGTCATATTACCCAAAAATTATGAATTAGAAGGATTAACTGACTCTAAACAATTAAGTGAAAAAAAACGAGAAAAATTTTTTGAAATCATAAAAAAAGATGCAATAAGTTATGGAATAGGCATTGTATCTCCAAAAGAAATTGATGAAATAAATATTTATAATGCAAGTCGTCTTGCCATGGAAAAAGCCATTCAAGAATTAAAAACTAAACCAGATTATATTTTAACAGATGCCATGCCTATTCCCAATTCAAAAATTCCAGTAAAACCTATTATAAAAGGAGATGCCAAATCTTTAACCATCGCGGCCGCGAGTGTCCTTGCTAAAGTTACAAGAGATCATATCATTTATGAAATAGATAAGGAATATCCTGAATATGAATTTAAAAAACACAAAGGATACCCTACAAAAAGACACTTAGAATTGTTAAAACTTTACGGTCCTACTAAAGATTATCGGTTTACATATGGCCCAGTTCGTGATTTAATAGAAGAAGGTGGTACATATGAAAAAGTTTAAAGAAAGCACATTTTGGAAAGAAACATTTTTATTTACAGTGTTTCTATTTTCTATAGAATTATTATTTCGAATCATAGAAAATATTCCAATTTTAGATTTAGCTATTTTAAGGATTGCACTTTCTTCTATCTTTTTAAGTTTTTTATTGGAATTTATTTTATCTTTTTTTCCTTCCTTACGTTTTAGAAAATGGGTGCAATTTTTCGTTTTGGCTCTTGCATCAATTTATGGACTTGTACAAGTAGGATTTCGAAATTTTTTAGGAATTTTTATTTCTATTGGAACTTCTGCTCAAATGGGAGCCGTAGCCAGTTATTTAAAAGAATATTTTATGAGCTTTAAGCCTGAATATTATATGATGCTATGTCCTTTAGTCCTTTATTTTCTATTTATTGTATTAGAAAAAAGAGAATATCAAAAAAATAAAGTAAATTGGAAAACGAAACTTATCACATTATTCACGGTTTTAATCACAGGTGCAATGTATGCAAGTACTTTGTTTTTGCCTATCTTTCAAAATCCTTATCAATTAGTAGAAAATTATAAAATATTTTTGTCTCCTATTAATTCATCAGTAGCTATAAGTCAATTTGGAACAAGCGTATTTGGTTTATTAGATGTAAAACAAAGCATTTATCCTATTATATTATTAGATACCACCCAAGAAATGCCAGATGAAGAAAGAAAAATAGATGATACCTTATGGAAAGAAATCATTGAAGAAGAGCAAGATCCAGTTTTAAATAATTTAAACCATTATTTTATTAATCGAGAGATTACAGAAGAAAATGATTATACTGGATATTTCGAAGGAAAAAATTTAATTGTAGTCATGATGGAATCTGCCGGGATGATGCTAACAAATGAAGAATATTTTCCGAATTTTCAAAAATTTATAGAACATGGATGGTATTTTTCAAATAATTATAGTCCTAGAAATGCTTGTGCGACAGGAGATAATGAGTTTAGCGCTCTTACTTCTTTATTCCCAGTAAATACATCTTGTACCGTAAGCGTGTATCCAAATAATACTTATTTTACGGCAATGTTTGAAAAATTTAATGAAAAGGGATATTCTACGACCAGTTATCATGATTTCACTGATTATTATTACCCTAGAAATATTTTCCACTTAAATATGGGAAGTAAAAATTTTTATGACGGGACCAGGTTAGGAATAGATTTTAATCCAAATGTTTATGGAGAGTGGCCAAGCGATGTAGAACTCATGCAAAAAGCAACCAGTATTATGACCCAAGAAAAACCTTTTATGTCTTGGATTACCACGGTTTCGGCTCATCATCCATACGAAATACCTAGTGTTTTAGGAAATAAATATTATAATTTATTTAAAGATACAAATTATTCCTCTTCTTTAAAACGGTATTTATCGAAATTAAAAGTAACAGATGATGCGCTTGGAGTTCTTTTAGATGAATTAGAGAAAAAAGATTTACTAAAAGATACGGTTATTGTTTTATTTGGAGATCACTATCCTTATGGATTATCGAATGAAGACGTTCAAACTGCGGTGGATTACGATATCTCACCATTTTATGAAATTGAAAAAGTTCCACTTGTCATTTATAATAGTGAATTGGAATCACAAACCATAGATAAAAATACTTATTACATGAATCTTTTACCAACCCTTGCGAATTTGTTTAATTTAGATTATGATCCTAGATTTTATTTAGGCGAAGACTTGTTTTCTTCTACATTTTCTGATAGAGTAGTATTTGCAGATGGCTCATGGCAAGATAAAATTGCTAGGTATAATGCAGTAAATTCAAAAATAGAATATTTGAATGAAGAGACTTATACTCCAGAAGAAATACAAAATATTAACTCGGAGATTTATCAAAAGAAGGAAATGAGTAAATTAGCCATCACCTCAAACTATTTCCATTATTTTGAACAAAAAAGAAATGAAAAACAATCTGAACAAGAGGGTGAAAAAAATGAGTAAACTTATGATTGTGGAGTCTCCACATAAAAGCAAAACGATAGAAAATTTTTTAGGAAAAGATTTTAAAATCGTAGCAAGTGAAGGACACATTATGGATTTGGCTACTACCGGAAAATTTGGTTTAGGAGTCGATGTAGAACATAATTTTGAACCCAGTTATATTCCTATTAAAGGGAAAACAAAACTGATAAGTGCTTTAAAAAAAGATGTTAAAGCCGCGGATTTTGTTTATTTAGCAACCGACCCAGACCGTGAAGGAGAAGCCATTTCTTGGCATTTAAAGAATAGTTTAGGTATTAAAGAAAATAACTATGAAAGAGTTACTTTTAATGAAATTACAAAAGATGTGGTACTAGATGCATTAAAAAATCCTCGAAAAATTGATGAAGATTTAGTAAAAAGCCAAGAAACAAGAAGAATTTTAGACCGTATTATTGGTTTTCGTTTAAGCAAATTAATGCAAAGTAAAACAGGTGGAAAAAGTGCCGGTCGTGTTCAAAGTGTGGCTTTAAAACTCATTGTAGATAGGGAAAGAGAAATTGAAAAATTTATTCCTCAAGAATATTGGACCATCACGGCCGATTTTAAAGATTTTACGGCCGATTTAGAAAAATATAAAAATAAAAAAATTGAAATAAAAGGTGAAAAAGAGGCGGATGATATTTTAAATTCATTATCCAAAGCCTTTAAAATTGAAAGTGTAGAAACAAAAGATACTAAAAGAAATAGTAAACCAATTTTTAAAACAACCACTATGCAACAACTTGCATCGAATAAACTTGGATTTTCTTCATCAAAAACGATGCGAATTGCTCAAAAATTATATGAAGGAGTAAACACAGAAGAAGGTAGTATTGGTCTTATTACTTATATGCGTACCGACTCAGAACGTGTTTCTAGTGAATTTGTATCTCAAACAAAATCTTATATTGAAAAAAAATATGGAAAAGAATACGTTGGAAGTGTCAAAGTTCCTAAGAAAAAAGAAAATATTCAAGATGCTCATGAAGGAATTAGACCGACATCTATTATGAGAACACCAGAATCTTTAAAATCTTATTTAACAAGTGATGAATATAAATTATATGAACTCATTTACTACCGTGCCTTATCTTCTATTATGGCAGGAGCAACCCTTACAAATACAACGGCCATTTTAGAAAATAACGATTATCAATTTAAAGCAACAGGTTCAGTATTAAAGTTTGATGGGTATTTAAAAGTATATCATAAATTTGAAGACCAAAAAGATACTATATTACCCGATTTTAATTCTTATAAAAGTGATGTCATTATTTCTGATCAAATTACGAAAGAACAACATTTCACAAAACCAGAACCAAGATATACAGAAAGTAGTTTAATTAAAGAAATGGAGTCTTTAGGAATCGGAAGACCTAGTACTTATGCGCCAACGATACAAACATTAAAAGATCGTGATTATGTAAAAATTGAAGATAAAAAGTTTGTACCAACGACAATGGGGATTGAAATTACAGATAAATTACAAGAATTTTTCTCACATATTATTAATGTAAAATACACGGCAAACATGGAAAATGACTTAGATAAAATTGCCGATGCAAATTTAGATAACATTCAAGTATTAAAAGATTTTTTTCAAGAATTTGAACCTATGGTTGAAAATGCATTTAAAAATATGGAAAAGAAAGAGGCCGAAAAAACAGGCGAAGATTGCCCAGAATGTGGAAGTCCTTTAGTAAAAAGAAGAGGAAAATTTGGAGAATTTACGGCTTGTTCCAATTATCCAACTTGTAAATATGTTAAAAAAGAGTCTAAAAAAATTACGGAAATTATGCCTTGTCCAAAATGTGATGGAATGATTGTTGAAAAAAAGACAAAAAGAGGTAAGGTATTTTATGGATGCAATCATTATCCAAAGTGTGACTTTGCAAGTTGGGATAAACCAGTGGAAAAGAAATGTCCTTCTTGTGGAGGGGTTTTAGTAGAAAAGAAAAAAGGAATTTCTTGTATGAATTGTGAGTATAAAGAAGAATAATTTACATTTTTAAATTTTTTTGATCTTAAGGCAATCGCATAAAAAATTGACGTAAAGTAGAATTATAAGGAAGGAATGACATTGAATATAAGATTTTCGATATTCGAAAAATCACTTATATATCGAGTCATTTT
>CANQRJ010000067.1 GCA_947626215.1 uncultured Bacilli bacterium | reverse complement strand
ACATTTATGGATAATTCTACTTCATTTTGACATATATTTTTTATTGTAAAATGATATGGGGTTGCTTTTGGAAAAAATTCTGTTTCTAATTCACTTTTTGTCATAGGATATGCATTTTGAATTTCAATTGGATTTTCATCTGTAAACTCAATATTTAAACAATCTGTATAAACGATATTTTCTCCATCTTGTACTAATGTTAAAGTCCAATATGCATAAGTAAGACCTACCACACTTAAAAGAATAATCAATATTCCTACTATTAATAAATATTTCTTTTTCTTTTCCATCTTTATTCCTCTTTCTTAGTAAAATTTAAAAAATCACTCTACTCTTATAGAATGATTTTATCACTACAACCCCCCCCCCGAATCAAGGTTTCCATTTTATTTTTACACTCAATTTACGTAAAAGAATTATCTTTTTTGTATTAAATTATGATAGATTTCTAAATATTGTTTTGTAAATTTTTCTAATTTATTTAAATCTGTTTGAGATATAAATTGTAAAATATGTTCTGATTGTTCAGGACTTATATGAATTTTAAATCGAAAATTACCATTAGGATCTCTTTCTAAAACATTTATTTGAGTAAGTCGATTAAATACTTCATTTATACTTTCATCACTAATTGTTGTAAAAGTTCTTTCAAAATAATTTTCTAAAAAAGGAATAAGAGAGCCATCTAATCTTATATTATATACTCCATTATTATATAAAGCATCAATTGTTTGAGAAAAAATATCTTCATCTAATACACTTGTTTCTTCTTCTTTGCATAGATTAGAAGATAAAGCAAGAATAAAATCTGATACATTGGAAAGGTTCTTTTCATTTAATTCTGGTGGACTTACTTTGCTTGTAATGGTTGGAGTACTTATTTCTTCTTTGGAAACTTTTAATTCATTTAATGGATTTTGATAAAATTCATAAAACGATTTTAAAGTTTGCATAAATATGTTATAATTTTCTCTTTTCATTTGATTTAATATCAGATTTTTTACATGATCTTCCATAATGATTTTGTAATTTTCTTCTTCTTTTTCTATATACTTTGCATTTTCTAATACTTGAAATACATCATCTAATACTTCTTTATCTTCTAGCGTATTTTGAAAATCTTCTAAACAATTTTGAAATTTTGGATTATTTTTTGTTCCTTCAATTGCATTCAAACAATTCTCTTTTAAAATTGTATTTTCTCCTTTTTCTTTTAAATATGCTAAAAAACAACAAAAATAAGTTTCTGATTTTAAATAACGTTTTTTATTGTTCATACATTCACCTTTTTCCTAATTAAATTTATATATTTTTTGGGCAATTCGATATCCTGGAATTGAAATAAATTTTGGTAAAGTCGTTAGCCCTGATAAAGAAATGCAACATGTTTTATATAACTTTTTATTTTTTTCTTTTAAATATTTCCATAATTCTTTTTTCTTTTCATCATTTTCTTTCGTATTTGATACTTGAAGTAAAATGGTGGAAACCGTCATCATAATATCAATATAATGAATGAGGTATTTGGCAAGATGTTTATTTTTTTCCCAATAATCATAAGGATTAAAGAAATCAATCATCATTTTAGTGACTAGTAATTGTTGATCAATTCTCTTAATCATCACGCTTTCATTCACGGATTGATCTTCTCTTCCAATAAAATAACGATAGAAATCGACATTTAAGTAATACATTGTTTTTACATAAGGAAGTGGGTAATAAACAAAAATATTATCTACATAAAAGGTATGTTCTGGTAATTTTAATTTTGATTTTTTTAATACTTCGGTTTTATAAATTACAGAATGCATGAGTAAGTAAG
This sequence comes from uncultured Bacilli bacterium, assembly GCA_947626215.1. GTDB lineage: Bacteria > Bacillota_I > Bacilli_A > RF39 > UBA660 > Ventrenecus. Next base: position 5,842 of record CANQRJ010000067.1, on the reverse strand, counting down.
CATCTTTCTTAAATTTTCCAACTTCATCCCAAGTAAATACTTTATTTTCTGGCAATGTTTTTTTGTAATGAATGGTTTTGGTGCCGGCAGACCCTTTTTCATAAACATAATTAACGACCATCATATCGACTAATTTTTTTTCTTTTTCTAACTCTTTTATCGTTTCTAAAACACGTTTTAGGGCATCCTCATCGACCCAGTCATCAGAGTCTACGACTTTATAATATAATCCTTTGGCAAGTTCAAGTCCTTTATTTACTCCCGAACCATGTCCCCCGTTTTCTTTATTCACGGCTTTTACAATCGTTGGGTATTTTTTTTGATAAAGGTTTGCAATTTCTCCAGTTCTATCTTTTGATCCATCATTCACAATAATAATTTCAACATCTTCGCCCCCCGTTAAAAGGGTATTGATACAATGTTCCATATATTCTTCAGAATTATAAGATGGAACGGCAAATGTAATATATTTCATAACTACTCTCTTTCTATTTATTTAATTATAATAAGAAATGATGGAACTTGCAAGACTAAGTCCAATTTTTTCCACATTATTTGCAATCCATGTCGCATCTTCTGTATTATCATGGAAGGCCACTTCTAGTAAGGAAGAGCAAGGTAAATACGTATCAGATGCCTCTCCTAAAGAACCCCTAGCATACCGAATTCCTCGGTGATATTCGTAATTTGTGTTTCCCTCATATATACTCCATAAGTTTTCATAAATATTGGATGCGATGGAAAAAGAAAGAGAAGTTTCGGTATCGACATACATTTCAGGCCCTCTTGCAAGACGCGTTTTTGATGCGTTAGAATGAATGGCAAAATGAAAATCGGCGTGAACAGAATTACTTTCATTCGTCCATGTATTAATATTTCCATAAGGATTATTTCTATACACAGTAATTTTTTTTTCGGTTAATTCTCTTTGAACGACATCGGCAATTTTATTCATCATGTTCATTTCATTCGTAAATCCTGTATGAAGGGCTCCATAATTTTCATCTTGGTTAGAAGGACTTAAATAAATGACCGGTGTTTTATCCGAAATGTTAAATTGATAAGTATAAACAGGTGTCGAATAGCGATTCCGGCTTACGGCATAGGCTTTTACCGTCATATTTTGATTAATTTCTAAAGGGGTTTTATACACCATTCCAGAGATTTCCGGGTCACTTCCATCCGTGGTGTAATAGATGGTCGCACCTTCAGTAATTGTTTTTAATTTTACTTTGGTCCCGGCTTTAATATGATTCGGATTATGAGTGGTATACACTCCCGAAGTCGTTTCTTTTCCTTTTATATGAACGAGCACACTTTGTTTTTCAGAAATTTCAAAATAATCTTCATAAACGGCCTCAAGCTCTAGAACATAATCGGTATTTTGATTAAACTTTTCGGCAGGAATTTTAATTTGATTTTGATTTACTTCCATTTCTTCTGAATATTCTAATTGATCATTGATATAAAAATTTATGAAAAAGTGATTGGCGTTCTCGCCACCTTCAAAATTGATGGTCACGTCATCCCAACGTGTGGTATAGTCTGTCTCTGGACTCAAAATTTTTACTTTTCCAACAATTGGAGTATTTAAGTAAAAATTAAAACGACTTAATACACGACCTGACTCCTTTTTCAAATAAGCTGTGATTCTTCCTGAGTAGCCTTCTACAATAGGATACGGAATGGAAATTGTACTTTTTTCCACATCGGTTTCATATAGCTTATTTTTACCATAATACAATTCCACTTTGTAATTCTCATTTTTCTGAAATCCTAAAATAGAAAGCGTTAAATCTCTATCAGATAATTTATGATTCTCACTTTTATCGAAAGTCGCATCCATAGATTTATAATGATAAGAATTGGTGTTTTTTTCAGTCCCCTTTTTGCTTATGGCTTTTACAAAAATTTCTACTTCACTTTCATAATCTAACTCTAAATCTTCTAAATAAATTTTAGATGAATCACTTGTCGTTTCATAGAGTTTTTTACCTTCTTTCATTATAGTGGTAACGTATTTTACCGCATGATTAGAAGGTGTTATATCAAGCAAAAGTTTTCCCTCTTCTTCTTTGATTCCTTGAATTTCAAAATCTCCTAAAATAGGATTTTCAAAGAAATAATATCCTAACCAAAAGAAAAGAAAATTTACAAGTATTAATATGACAACACCTAAAATGATTAAAACTTTTTTGTATTCACACTTCATTTTTCTACTTCCTTATTCCTATAAAAGTATACTAAAATTTAGGAAAAAAAGAAAGAAAAAAACCTTAAAAATTTTCTTTTTTAAGATTTTTTCACCTATTCACTTCGTAATGATTCGACTGGATCTTTTTTCGATGCAGCTCGAGCAGGAATTAATCCACCTATCAAAGTTAAAATAATACTTAATAGAACTAATATAAGAGCTCTTTCAATATCTAAAGATGCCGAAAGAGGAATATTTCCTGTAAAATAATGTAAGACAGAATTTATAATTGGAATCATCGCATAAGAAATTCCTATTCCTAACATACCAGATAAGAAACCAATAATAAATGTCTCGGCATTAAAGATGGAAGATACGTTTCTTTTCGATGCACCAATGGCTCTTAAAATACCAATTTCTTTGGTTCTTTCATAGACAGAAATATAAGTAATGACTCCAATCATGATACTTGATACAACTAATGATATAGAAACAAATGCGATTAACACATAACTTACGGCATTCACAATAATTTTTACAGAATTCATAAGGATTCCTGTCGTGTCACTGTAGTTAATTTTTTTCTCTTCTTCGACACTTGCGTTGTAATCATCTAAAAATTTTAAGAAGTCTTCTTTTCCTTCAAAACTTGTGAAATAAAAGGAAATTCTTGTCGGATCATCTAAGTCTTGATAACCTAAAGAAGTTAAGTTGGAATCTAATGATTTGGTGGTTGGAGCCATCATCGCAGAGATAATTCTAGTTAATTCTTCTTCGGTATATTTTAATTTAAAGGATGATGCGATTTTTTCTTGATCTACATGAAAGGCATTCGCGATGGAATTTGTAAAAGTCGTCGTTAATTCTCCTACTTTAGAAAGAATATTTTTTTGCATTAAAGCCTCTGTCATCGCACTTCCCATTTTTTCTTCTGTTCCAATAATAAGCGCGCTTCCCAAAAATTCACTGGTAACCGTTTCAACGAGTTGATCTATTAAAACGGCTTTTGGATTATCTTTATCTGGTACATATTCTGGACTCATGGTAGACATCATTTCGTTATACCCATTTAAGTAACCATGAAGTAAAGATTTTAAAAGTCCTTCATAGGTCATTTTCAAAGTATCTACAGGAATGACATACTGGCTCGACATTTCCATTAATTTTTGATTTACACTTTCTTCATTTAAGTAATTTCCTACGATGGAATCAATTTCAGTTAAACTATATTCTTTTTCGATTTTTGTAAATATTTCTTTAGAGAATGTTTCTAAATTTGTTTTAAACAAATTAGTCGCCGGAGTTGTATCGGTCGTTATGGATTTGGCGATTTCTTCCATATAACCTGTAGTTTGATTTTTTAAAGTGTTTTCATCCAATGAAATTTGAAAAGCACTTTGTAAAGTCTCCGAGTCTATTTCTACTAAATCACTAAAATCAAAATCAAAATTTGTTTTAGTTTCTGTAAATTCTTTTCCAGAGAACACATCGATTTTCTCATTTTCTAATTGTTTTTTTACAATTTCTTCATTTTTAGAACGATTAATGATATATTTTGTTAAAGCTGAAGTATAATTAATTCCAGGCGATAAAGCCATAGAGTTCATCGTTCCTTCTTTAGGAGCTACTACCCCAACAATTTTTAATTTTAAGGCATCCTTATACAAGTTGTTCATGACCTCGTCATTCTCACTCATATCTTCATAGATATTATATGTTTCATTATATCGATATTTATCGGTTGGAAGAATGACTCTTAAATCTAGATTCATTAAATCATCATAACTAAATACTTTTGAATCATGATGAATGTTATTTTCTTTTCCACTCATCATATTGGTAATCATTTCAGTGAGTTCTTTTGTATCACGAAGACCTAGGGAGTACACTAGTAAATCTGATATTTCTGATTTACTCGATAAGACTAAGATCGCCTCATCATAATTGGTAGGAAATCTTCCTTTTAATACTTCATAATGTTCTTTTATTTCTTCGGTATTATCCACCATTTCAGAAAATAAAGAAGTAAAGGATGAAGTACTATTCATAAGACTACTTGACCCCATAATAGATGTGAAAAGCTCACTTGGATTTAATTGTACTAAAGTATTTGTCGCATCTATCGTATAAATATTTGGAGTTACACTGTAAGAATATTTTAAATTAGAAATATTGTCTTTTATTTGACTATAATTGTTTTCTAAATATTTTTTAAAGCTTTTTAAATCATTTGTACTAATATTGGAAACCATCGATGTCACATGTTGTTTTTCTACGACTTCATTTGAGTTTGAAGAACTTTCTGAATCGGATTGCATTTCTAAAATCATGCTTACAAAGTCTCCTGATTCTTCATAAATACTTAATGGATAGGATGTTAATGTTTCTTCTTGAATCGTATCTACATAATTTTGAAATCCTGTCGAAACAGACATGATTAAAGCAATTCCAATAATTCCTATGGAACCTGCAAGCGAGACTAAAATGGTTCTTGCTTTTTTCGTCATTAAATTATTAAAAGATAAACCTAAGGCCGTTAAAAATTTCATTTTCGTTTTATTTTTTTTCTTAGATAAAACCTCATTATCTTCACGAGTATCAATTTTGCCATCATAAGGATTCGAGTCAGACATAATTTTCCCATCTTTTAAGGTAATGATTCGATTAGAGTATTCTTTGGCAAGTTCAGGATTATGAGTTACCATAATAACTAATTTATCTTTTGAAATCTTTTTTAATAAGTCCATGATTTGAATGCTTGTTTCACTATCTAACGCACCTGTTGGTTCATCGGCTAAAATAATTTCTGGATCATTTACAAGTGCTCTTGCAATGGCGACACGTTGCATTTGACCGCCTGATAATTGATTTGGTCTTTTATTCATGTGTTGTTCAAGGCCGACATCTTTTAAGGCTTTTTTAGCACGTTCAATGGCCTCTTTTTTTGAAATTCCTGATAAAGTTAAAGCAAGTTTTACATTTGATAATACAGTTTGATGATTAATTAAATTATAACTTTGAAATACAAAACCAATTCGGTGATTACGGTAGCTATCCCAGTCTGCATCTTTAAATTTTTTGGTACTCATTTCATTAATAATTAAATCCCCTGAGTCATAATGGTCTAAACCACCAATAATATTTAAGAATGTTGTTTTTCCACTTCCAGAAGGTCCTAAAATGCTTGCAAATTCACATTTTCTAAAATTCACACTGACATCATCTAATGCTTTTTGTTTAAATCCATCTGTATTGTATTCCTTTTTAATATGTCGAATTTCTAACATGTAGTTCCTCCTTCTTTTTTTTATATCTAAAATATGTCTTAAATTATATCACTTTTTTTAGGTGATGTAAATATTCCTATCATAAAGAATAGGTTTCCTTTTAATCATATTCTAAAAACTAAAAAAAAGACATTTATAAGCAAAAAATATGATGTGTTTTTAATTACACACCATATTATACATGATCTACTAGGCTTATTCAAAACTGTCCGTCAATAAGATAAAGTAACTTATACGTGGACAGTTTTTCATTTCATGAATTATGTGGAATTCCACATAATTTTTGTTATGTTGAACTTTTAGTTATGTGGAACTTTATAAAAAGAAGCCCATAAAATAAGACTTCTTAATAAAAAAGTTC
>CANQRJ010000066.1 GCA_947626215.1 uncultured Bacilli bacterium | reverse complement strand
AAAGAGTTCACAAGTTTCTTAACCCATGAACAAGATATAAGATTTCAACTCAACTCAGAAAGACTAGAAGGCAGACGAGAAAAAGAATTAGAAATTGCTCGTAAGATGCTAAAAGAAAATATAGAATTATCTATGATTTCCAAAGTAACAGAATTGCCAATAGAGACCATCGAAGAATTAGAAAAAGAAGTATCATAAAATTTATGATAAAAATCTATCAATATATAGCTCTGAAATTCAGAGCTATTTTTATATAACCAATTTCATAACACGACATAGAATGACATTATTTGCAAAATTTTCACAAAAGTTGTCCAAAAAAATGATAACATGCCATAACTTTCATTGACACGGGGGGGGGGCAACATGTTATAATGCCTTATATAGAAAAGAGACTTTTTAAGTTGTCCTTTTTCATAAAATGGAGTGGAGGAGTTTATATTTATGAAAGAGAAAAAAACAAAAATTATAATAGGTACTGTAGTAGGTATTCTTCTTTTATTAGCACTTATTTTTTTACTTATAAAAGGATGTGTAAAAGAATACACGGTCACTTTTGATAGTAATGGAGGGTCTTCTGTTGAATCAATTCGAGTAAAAGAAAATGAAAAACTTACGAAACCAAAAGATCCTACTAAAACAGGTTATCATTTTAAAGGATGGTATTATAACGAAGAATTATTTGATTTTGACACAAAAATTACTAAAGACCTGACATTAATTGCTTATTGGGATGCAAATGGAATTGAATTAGAAAGTTATCAATTAAGTTTACTAGTAGGCGCAACTAAAAAATTAGAAATCTTGTCATTGCCAGAAGGAATCACTGCAAAAGATTTAATTTTTAAAACAAGCGATGAAAGTATTTTAACTATAGATCAAAACGGAAATATCAAAGCTTTAAAAGAAGGAAAAATAACTGTAACTATAAATACAAAGGATGGAAAATACAGTACTACTTGTGAAATTATAATTACGAAAGAAAAAATTGAAGTAGAAAGTCTTAGTATCACAGGTTCTAGTACAATTACAGTAGGAAGTAGTATAAAACTAGAGGTTACATTAAATCCAAGTAATGCAACAAATGATAAATTAACTTGGACTAGTAGTGATCCATCTATCGCGACCGTAGATGAAAATGGAAGAGTAAAAGGAATAAAAGAAGGAACTGTTACTATCACAGTGAAAACAGAAAACGGAAAAACGGCAACCAAAACAATTACGATAAAAAATGCTCAAAAACCAAATGGAGGAAATAATCAACCAACCACTCCACCATCTAATCCAACTACACCAAGTACAGTGGCAGTAAGTGGAGTAGAAATAAGTGGAGGAAATAGTACCATGACAGTAGGAGATACCGGAAAATTAACCGCGACAGTAACACCTACGAATGCCACGAATAAAAAAGTAAAATGGTCCACAAGTAATAATAATATTGTATCAATAGATCAAGACGGAAATATAAAAGCAACAGGAAAAGGAGAAGCAACTATTACAGTTACAACAGAAGACGGAAATAAAACGGCAACTTTTAAAATTACTGTTAAAGAAAAAGAATCAAGATATGAACTTCATTTAACGAAAATAAAAATGGAAGGATTAGATGGAGTAACTTATCAATATCAATTTAGAATTACCAAAGATGGGGCGTCATTTACAGATTATAAAGGCTTCACCTTAAATGGTACGAATTATTTGAAAACTTCTACAAGTTCTACAGTGGCAAGTACCGATGTAAAAAATAGTAATACGGCAACGATAGGACTCGTTGATGGATCTACTAAAACATTATATGTAATGATTGATTAGTAAAGGAGTAAGGAAAATGTTACGAAGAAATAAAATATTATTATTTAGTTTATTTGCCTTTTTCTCATTTAGCAATGTATTTGCAAGAGAAATGACTATCGATGAACTAGGATCAAGAGCAACTGATTTAAAACATGACCATGTAAATTATATTTATATAATTGGAGAGTATGCATTCACCGATAAATATCAATTGAAAACAGAAGATATCATGTATGCATCAAGAAGTATTCATTTAGACGTAGAATATGATGGAACCAATGTAACAGAAGTATTAAGTAAAATGAATATACAACAAGTAGGAGCAAAAATAGAAAATTGGGAATTAAAAGGATGGGAAGTAAGAGAAAATATAGTAGGAAAAGAAAAACTAAATCCATCTCAAAAAATGAATATTAAATATATTGATTATGTTTTACAACCAGAAAAAACAAGTGCAATGTTAAATGCGGATTTATCAAATGGAAATTTCTCAACCTATGTTCAAGTTTTAGAAAAATATTTAGGATTTAAGTTAGATGAATCTTACGAAAATGGAAAATTAACTGTAGAAAATGGTAAAGCAAAAGGCTTATTACTTAAAAATTCACACATTACGCTTAATAAGGAAGATCAAATAAAATATAAAGATGCCGAATATTATTTTGCATATGTTTTAGAAATTCCAAATGCTACAAAAGATACAAAAGTAACTGTATCAGGGCTAAATCGCGAAAATGAAGGCATATTGGATTGGAAAGATTTTGATGTGACACCAGAAAAAGGAAATGGAACAACACCTGGAATTGTTGTTTTAGTGCCATTAAAAAAAGAAGATATCCAAAAAGATCCAATTTTAACAGTTCAAGTGGATTTAGATGGAAATAAAAAAGATTATGAATCTACTTCATATACTATAGATTTAAGTGAATTAAAATTTCAAGAAGATTCACAAACAGTACCTACACTTAATAAAGCATCTGATGAAGATACAAAAACAATGAAAGGATTTAATTATGATTCTTCCAAAAATGAAGGTTTAGCTTTAAATCTTGAAGAAAATAGTAAAACTACTTTTAAACTTACAGGTATAATGAAAGAACAAGTTTTAAATGAAAAAGCATTTGGAAAAGCAGAGGCAACAGGTTATTTCTTTGATTTCACATTAGTAAAACCTGTAGAAGTACCTAAAGGAAATGCTAAAATTGAAACTCTTATAGATGAAAGTGGTAGAGGGGTTAAAAAAGAATTTAAACAAAGTGAATATGATGCAGAAGGAAATTTAACCATTTTAAAAAGATTTGATCCAACAATATCTTGTAAAAATAAAGAAAATTGTAAAATGTACCTAAGAGTGGATTGGGATGGCGAAGGAAAAGAGTACTTACCAACAATTTATACCATAGATTATAGTGATGTAACCTTTGAAAAAAGCTCATTATTTGAAATCTCTGCATTAAATAAAAATGAGGATAATACATTTGACGATAATGGATGGCTTAATAAAGAAGGTTATTCTGTAACAGTAGAAAAAGATTCAATAAATCCAAGTAAATATAATGTAAAGGGTCTTCTTCCAATATTCCTTGATGAAGAATGGCAAAATAAAAATGATCCTCTTGACTCTAAAGGAAATGATTATTATCTAGGATTAGTATTAAAACTATCAAATGCTCCAGAAGGATTTAAAGACGAAGGAGATAAAATGTCTATCAAATTTGTAGATTCAGATGGAGAAAATATTTATCATAAAGAAGTAAAAGCTAATAATTTTGAAACTTCGCTTACTTTATATATTTTAAAATACTTAGTTCCAACTAAAACTACAAAACAATTTGAAATTATTGTTGATTTAGATGGAGAAGATGGCAATGATTATGCTCCATATAATATAACGATTGATTATACTGATTTATTATTCCAAAATTATTCTTTTGGTGAAGTGGATTTTGATGTATTAAAGAATGTAGAAGAATCGACTCCAGAAGGTAAATATTTAAAAGAATTTAATTTCGACGCAAAGACAATTGAAGAAGTTTCTACACATGTAGATAACTCTCAACCAGATCGACCTAGTAAAGATGGTATTGCTGGAAAAATTAAAGAACAAACTTTAAATGATAAATCAGGATTTACTAATAAAACTGGGTATTTTGTTCCAATAAAAATTGTTTTCCCAACAAACGAAGAGTATATTTCTCGTTATAAAGAAAAATGGACTATAACTGTATATGATGAAAGTGGAAATAAAAAAACATATACACCGACTAAAGAAGAATATCAACAAGGATGGGTATTAGTTCTATTTAGATTGGATAAAACAAAGACTTTAGATCAGGCAGTCTTAAAATATGAATTAGATTTTGATGGAAAAGAAGATGCATTCCTTCCTGTTGAATATACAATAAAATATAAAGATTTAACTTTTCAAACTGAAAATAAAATCACATTTAAATATTTTGATGAAACAACTGGAAAAATGATTTCTGAAGACAAAACGGTCTATGAAGGAGAAAAATTATCGTCTTCTATCGCACCAGAAATAAGTAGTAGTTATAAATATCATAAATTTGATTATTGGTATAAAGAAAATACAGATGCAAATACAAGTTTTGATTTTGAAAAAAATTCTACAAGTGAAAATGAGAATATCACTTTAAAAGCTCATTATACATTAAATATAGATGAATTCTTAATGGATGTAGTGGAAGATTTAAAATCTGGAAAAACAGATTACTCTGAAGACTTTCAAAGCATTTTTGAAATAACAAAATTAGAGAATACCATTACATTTAAAATTAAAGATTCTACTGCCTTATTAAATAAAATGGATGAAACATCGATTCCAGGTACTATTGCGTACATTTTACAAAGAGGTGAAATAAAAGACATTACTTTAGCTTTTGGAGACAAAAAAACTGTATTTACCAAAGATGGTGTAAAAGACGGAGTACAACCACTAAGTCTAGATACGGAAGGTTTAGCACTTAAAGAAAAAATTAAAACAGGAGCTAAAGAATTATTTGAAACTGTACTACCGAGTGCTAATACGATGACATTAAATCAAATGGCCGTGGAAGAAAAAAGTTATACATTAACGATTGGTGAACTTGATGAGACAGTGAAATTAAAAGATGACGCACAAAAAGAATATAAATTTGTGTTTAACACCGATATAGCATATGTAAAAAATGAAACAGAATTAGATACTGCATTAAAAAATTCAAAAATTAAAAACATTAATATTATAGGAGACTTTGAAGTAAAAAAATCATATGATCTTCAAACAAAAATAACTATTGATGGCGCGACAGATAAACATACGATCACGGCAAATAATATAGATAATATCTTTACAGTAAAAAGTCCAGATGTAGTCATTAAAAATGTGAAATTAAAAGATGCAAAAAAATATTCTGTTATGTTAGAAAGTGGATCTTTGACATTATCAGATTCAGAAATAATTTATACCGATGTTTTACCGGAAACAGTGGAGTCTGGAATAGAAGTAAAAACAAATGCTAAACTAATTTCTTCAAATATGAAATTTGATAAAGAAGATTATGAGCATCCATTAGTAAAAGCAGAACAAACAAATGCTACAGTGAGCTTAACGAATACTAGCTCTAAACAAGCAACAAAAATAACAAAAGAAAAAATTAAAACTTATGAAAAACATATAGAAGAAGAACCAGAATACAAAGGAAACGGCGACACAAAAGAAACTGACAGTACATACACTTATTACAATTATTATAATAATGAGTCCAATTCCAAAATTTATACAACAAGATTGTTTAATCTAGAAGGTGGCTATAGAGTAGAATTTGTAAGATTAAATTACTTTAATACTTTGGTAACTTTACCTTCAAAAGATGATAAAAATTATAAAATTTTAACAAGTTTTACAAGAGACGGACATAATTATGATATCTTAGGATTTTCAAAAACAAATAATGGAAGTACCACTCCAAGCGTGCCAGGTGGAGAGTGTACACTACCTTCTCATGTAACAGATAAAGATCAATTAAAAGCTACAGAAGATGCGACTTACTACAATGCTTATTGTATTAAATTAAAAGAGGGCACAAAAGTTGTATCAAATGTTGATGAATTTAGAAATGCTTTAAATAATGAACCTACTACACATGAAATTTATATTAAAGATAATACTATCCTTGATTTAAGTACAGAAGAAATAAACATAAGTAAACAAGTAACAATTGCAGGTCAAGGAAATAATGTAACATTAAAAGTAAAGAAAATGAACATTACAGAAAATGAAGTATTTTTACAAAAATTAAAAATAGAAATGAACCCAGATAAAGATACCGAATCTTTAATAGATTTATCTAGTAATGCACATGAATTTACTTTATGGCAATCCAACATCAAAAATATAAGTGAAAATAATGTAAAATATGCAATAAAGTTTTCTGGATCTAAAGCCATCGCGGACATTAGATGGAATACTTTTGAAAGTGAGCATATAACAGATTCGTATATTTATATAGCAAGCGATTTAGCAGGTGGAACAGACATTTATTTAAATACATTTAAAGCGATAAGTGGTGAGAAAAAAAGTTCAATATTTGTGAAAAAGTTTGATAGTTCTGTAACTGAGTTGGATGGAACAAGCAACATTAGAATAGGTGCCAATACTTATAACACAGATTATGCGATCAATTTCTCAAATGAGATATCAGATGAAACAGGCTTTATAGCAATCGATTCAACTACGGAAATAAAAGTCCTTGTTAATTATGATGAAACACATAAAAACTTTGGAAATATTAAATTTAAATCAGATTATCAAAAAGTTAAAATTACATATGTAAAAAATGGTGTAGAGTCTGATAAACCAGATGATGGAACACCAATTCAGTTCATAATGGAAATAAAACCATAAAATAAAAGGTGTGATAAAATTCACACCTTTACTATGATTAAAGAAAGGAAATTATGAAGAAAAAATTAGTATTTTTTCTTTTTATGTTTTTGAGTTTTATCAATGTATCAAAGGCAATTGTTACCAATTCATCATATGATAATATAAAAGTTTATTTCTTTTATAATGATAATTGTAAAGAATGTAATACAGGAAAAAATTGGCTTCATGAAGAATCGCAAAATGATAATCGTATAAGAATAGAAGATATAAACATTGAAAATGATAATGAATTATATAATAAAGTAAAAGATTCGTTAAACATAAAAAATGAAAAAGTTCCTTTAATTTTAATTGGAACAAATTATTTTATTGGATTTAATGAAAAAATAAAAAATAATTTATTAAATGCAATTTCATCTTATGAAAAAGTAGAAACGTATTGTGATGTAATTACAAAAATCCAAAATGAAGAAGACATAAATGAATGCACAAATCAAAATAAAGAAATTTACAAAGATAATAATTTTCTAATAATAGTAGCCATTATTTTTATTTTAATAGGAATTACATTTTTTATGATTCTATTTCTAAAAGATCAAAAAATTATAAAATTCAAGCATAATGGAAAAAAATAAAATGATAAGCACATGTTTTATCATTTTTTTATGACTTAAAATCATCTTTTTATAAAAAAATTTATACATTCGACACCGTTCGACAAATTTCACTCTTTTTGTGTTGTAGAATATGAAACTTGAAAGGAGGTGAATTATGTCGAAATTTTTCACTGCTAAGAATGACAAGGTCTTTAAAGCTATATTCTCAGATCCAAGTGATACGGAACTTCTAGAGACACTTTTAAGTCTAATCTTTAAAAAGAAAGTTTCTAATATTACTTTTTCTAATACAGAACTTTTAAAAAGAAATGTAGTAGAAAGAGCAAAAATAGTAGACTTTATAGCTACAGTAGATGGAGTAAAAACACATATCGAAATGAACTCATCCGATCAAAGTTGGCTTCATTTAAGAAACTTAAACTTTTTCAGTACCATTTTTAGTAAAGAGACAGAAGTAGGAGATGC
>CANQRJ010000065.1 GCA_947626215.1 uncultured Bacilli bacterium | reverse complement strand
TAACCTACCTTTTTATGGTAGTATTATATCAAATTTTCTTTGCGAAGAAATTTTTTTAAATTTACTCTTTTTTGCTGAAAAAGGAAATAAATTTTGACAAGTCGCATAGAATTTGTTAAAATGAAGTCGTTGATGAAGATGTTGCCTTACAACCAACGGAGTCAAATCGTTGAAGCACGTTATACTTAAAATAAGATAGGATATTCTATGAAGAAGGGTGGTACCACGAATCAAATCGTCCCTTTAGAAATAGAATTTTTTTATTATAGAAAGGATATAAATTATGACATTATATGATGAATTAGTAGAAAGAGGTTTAATTAAAGATATTACATCTAAAGATCTTATTGATAAATTGAATCATGAAAAATTAACATTTTATATTGGAACTGATCCAACGGCTGATTCAATGCATATTGGGCATTATTCTAGTTTTTTGATTTCTAAACGTTTAGCAAAGTATGGACATCATCCCATTCTTTTAATTGGAGGAGCTACTGGAAGAATAGGTGATCCAAAGCCTAGTAGTGAAAGAGAAATGAAATCTATTTTAGAAATTGAAAAAAATGTGGAAGGTTTATCTCAACAAGCCAAAAATATTTTTGGATTTGAAATTGTCAATAATTGGGATTGGAGTCAAAATATTAATTTTGTTGATTTTTTAAGAGATTATGGAAAATATTTTAATGTAAATTATATGTTAGATAAGGATATTATTCGAAGAAGATTAGAAACAGGCATTACTTATACTGAGTTTTCTTATATGATTATGCAATCATTGGATTTTTTACATTTATTTCAAACTAAAAATTGTGTTTTACAAGTTGCAGGAAGTGATCAGTGGGGAAATATTACGGCAGGAGTGGATTTAATTAAAAAGAAAACTGGATGTGATGCTTATGGCTTAGTCATGCCTCTTATTTTAGATAAAGATGGAAATAAATTTGGAAAAAGTGAAGGAAATGCTTTATGGTTAGATAAAAATAAAACTTCACCTTATGAGCTTTACCAATATTTAATTAATACGGATGATACATTAGTAATTGATTATTTAAAAAAATTAACTTTTTTAGATTTAGATGAAATTAAAAAAATAGAAGAAGAACATCGTTTACATCCTGAAAATAGAATGGCTCAAAAAATTCTTGCTAAAGAAATTATTACGGATTTACATGGAAATGAAGAATATTTACATGCTAAAGAAGTATCGGAATCTTTGTTTACAGGAAATATCAAAAATTTAACAGAAGAAGAAATTGAAACTGTTTTCAAAGGAATTCCAACTATAGAATATGAAAATACACATTTATTAGATTTTTTAGTAGATCATCATATTGTTTCTTCTAAAAGAGAAGGTAGGGAGTTTTTAGTAAATCACGCGATTACAGTGAACGGAGAAAATGTAATAGATGAAAATTTCATACTTGAAGATAAAAAATATAATATTATTCGTCGTGGAAAGAAAAAGTATTATTTAGTCAAAAAAGGAAAATAATACTTTTTTTGTTAAGTAATTGTAATTTTTAAAAGTTCAAAATTGACAAGTTTTTTAGAAAAACGTATACTTAAAATAAGAAGGGGCGAATTTTATGAAGAAAAAATATAAATTATCATTAGTTATTGTTTTTTGTGCTTTTTTATTATGTTTATTCATTTTTTTTCAATATCAATCTTTTTTAGGAAGACAGGAACAAATTTCTGGAATTACTTATGTTAATGGAGATTTATCTGTCAATTATTTAAATGGAAAAAAATATAAAAATCAAGAAAAATTAGAATTTTCAGTGACAAATCAGTCTTCTGTGCCTCTTTTATTTTATGTACATTTAACCAATATTTCTGGTGAAAAAGAAAGTGTTTTTTATGAATTTACTTCTACTAAAGAAAATTTTGAACCTATTCATCAAAATTTTAATAAAACAGATTTAATTAGTAGAGAAGAAATTAAACCTTTTGAAACAATTCGTTATACTTTAAAAGTGAATAATGAAGACAAAAAAGATATTTCTTTTGATATTGATACAGATTTAGATGAAATGGATGAAAGTTTTGCTAATACGATTCTTTTACAAAATAAAGTGGAAGAAGACGATACAAAAGATGGTTTAATTGAAAAATTAGAACAATATGGGGAAATGTATTATTTTAAAGGAAATGTTACGAATAATTATGTTTCTTTTGGTGATCTTTTATGGAGAATTGTAAAAATTAATGAAGATAAAACTGTAAAATTAATATTAAATAATACAACAGAAGAACTTGTGAAAATGAAAGAATCAAGTAATGATGAAAATTTTGATTTTAATACTTCTCCTGTAGCGAGTCATTTACAAAACTTTTATCAAGTTTATTTAGAAAACTTAGATTCTTATATTGTTAGTACTTTATATTGTTTTGATGATAGTATTATTTCTTCTGAAAATAATCAAATGGAATTTTTATCTAATTCTCGAATTTTTGATGATAAGATGCCCACTAATGCATGTGGGGGAACTACCTTATCGAAAAAAATTGCTTTATTAACGGCAGATGAAGCCATGTTTGCGGGCTCAAGAGATACAGAAAATAAAGATTATTATTTATATATTGATTCTTTACAAAGTTCTTGGTGGACGATGACTCCTTATAAGAAAGATAACAATGTTTTTCATTTTATGTCCATAGGAATTAATGGTTCTTTAGAAAGGGATAAAAGTGAAACTAGCAGTTTATTTGTTAGACCTGTCATCACTTTAAATAGAAAAGTAAAGGTTTCTGGTGAAGGAACCCTTGAAAAACCTTATATTATTGAAACTAAATAGTGTCAAATTATCACTAAATTATTGTATAACAAATTGTAAAGTAGTCAAAATAGTTGACTATTTTTTGTATTTTTTGGTAAACTATTTGTAGAGGTGGTATAAACTTATGAATTTTTTGACTGATATGTGGAATATTCTTACGAGTTTATCTTTTATAGATTATATTTTATATTTTGCAGTGATTGTGTTAATTATGTTAATCGTATCACTTATTTATGTAATAAAAGAAGAACAAGATGAAAAAATGACAGAAGAGGAAAATAAAAATCAATTCGATTTTCCTTTACAAGAAGATCTTGATTTACAAACTATCGTAAATACTATAGATGAAAAACCAGAACCATTAATTGATATGACTGCTTATGAAGAAGAACAAGAAAAGAAAGCAATTATTAGTTATGATGAATTAATTAATTCTACTAAGAATGTTATTAATTATGATAAAGAGGAAATGGTCGATGATTTAATACCGGTCAAAAGAATTTCTTTAAATGAAGCATCGTCTTCTTTTGCGCATAATGAACCAAGGGTTGAAGTAGATATTAAACCTTCTTCGTCTATTCAATTGTTTTCATATGAAAAAGAAGAAGAATTTTTAAAAACTTTACAAAGATTAAATGAATTATTAAACTAGAATATCTAGTTTTTTTTCAAATATTTTATTATAATAATTGAGCAAGGAGTTGATTTTATGACTTTTTATATTTATACTTTAGGATGTAAAGTTAATACTTATGAATCAGAAGTCATGCAAGAAAAAATGCTTGAACATGGGTTTACTTATTCTAAAGAAAATCCAACTATTATTATAGTAAATACTTGCACCGTGACCAATGTGGCTGATCATAAGTCAATTGATATGGTATATCGTTTTCGAAAAAAACATGAGAATGCAATTTTAGTCGTCTGTGGATGTGCTTCTGAAAATAGAGAACATATTTATGGAAATTATGGTATTGATATTTTACTTGGAAATAAGGATAAAAGTAAAATTGTAGACTTGATTCAAGAATTTATTAAAACTAAAAAGCCTATTGTTGAATTAAATCAAACAAGAGAGCTTCCTTTTGAAGATATGAAAGTAAAACAATTTACGACTCATACTAGAGCTTTTTTAAAAATTCAAGATGGTTGTAATAATTTTTGCAGTTATTGTATTATTCCCCATGTAAGAGGAGTTCAAAGATGTAAAGATTTTCAATTAGCTTTAGATGAAATAAAAGAATTGTCAAAGTATCATAAAGAAATTGTCTTCACTGGAATTCATACAGGCTCTTATGAAAGTAATGGATATGATTTAACGGATTTAATTCATGAAGCAAGTAAAATTCCAGATTTAAAAAGAATCCGTATTTCTTCTATTGAAGTAACTGAAATCACGGATAAGTTTTTAAAAGAATTTAAAGAAAATCCTAAAATTTGCCCTCATTTTCATATTCCTTTACAAGCAGGATCTGATGAAATTTTAAAGAAAATGAAAAGAAAATATAATCTCTCTTTTTTTGAAAATACGATTAAAAAAATTCGAGAAATTTGTCCACGTGTATCTATTACAACTGATATTATTGTTGGACATCCTTATGAAACACAAGAACTCTTTCAAAAAACAGTCGATTTTTCTAAAAAAATAGAGTTTAGTAAAATTCATGTCTTTCCTTTTTCTAAAAGAAATGGCACTATTGCTGCGGCTATGACAAATCAGGTGAATGATGTTCTAAAAAAACAAAGGTCTAAAGAATTGTGTAAATTATCAGAAGAATTAGAAATTTGTTATGCTAAAAAGTTTATTGGTCAAACTGTAGAAGTATTAATTGAAAAAGAGAATGATGTGAGTAGTGGTCTTACAGATAATTATTTAAGAGTTCAAGTTGCAAAAAGAATTCCAAATAATACTATGGTTCCATTAAAAATAGTGGGTATTGATGGAAAAACTTTGATCGGAGAAGAAGTGAAAGAAACCGTATCTAATTAATTTTAAATTTTAGTGAAAAGTAATAGCATTTGTACAGAAAATTTGATAGAATTATTAAAAGAAGGTAACGGGGTGATTTAAAATGTTTCAATATGCTACTTCAAAGTCTTTACAATGGTTAGATAATGGAATCGTAAAGGGAATTTTAAATATTAATACAAATTTTGATTTTAAAAGAAAAACTAAAAGACCAATGGAACGGACAAATTTAAGAGTGGTTCTTTCTGTGGGACGAGTGAATTATAATTTATTAGATACATTTATTATGACATCATTAAATGATTATTATAAAAAAATGAAAGATTCAAAAGATGAAAATGAAAGAAATAGTCGGATTACCGAGTATAATACTTTATATCAACTTTGGTATTATATAAATGAGGCCAAAAAAAGAAATGATCCATATATTAATTCTTATTATGATGATTTAGTTTATCGGCTATATTTATTAGGTTACCACAGTTCGTAATCTTTTTTTCTTTTAAAAAAGTAGGTGGTAAAAATGCAGACAATTGAGGGAAAAATTCGGAATAAAATCTTTTCTAGTGAATCTGGTTTTTTTGTAGGTATTTTTAAAGTAAAAGACGCGAAAGAAAGTGAACTAGAGGATCTGATTCATAAAACTATTACTATTACTGGCCTTATTGCCGACGTCAACGAAGAAGATACTTATATTTTACATGGAACTTATCAAAAACATGATCGATATGGGTATCAGTTTAAATTTGATAGTTATGAAAAAAAGATTCCTGAAGATAAAGATGCGATTATTGAATTTTTATCGAGTCCTTTGATTAAAGGATGTGGTCTTAAGACGGCTAAACAAATTGTAGATACTTTAGGAGATAAAGCTCTTCTTTTAATTAAGGAAAATAAAAGCAATTTGTTTTTAGTACCTAATATGACAGAGAAAAAGGCAACGAATATTTATTTAAGTGTTTTATCTTATTCACAAGTAGATGATATTTTAATTACTCTTAAAAATAAAGGCTTTTCTATGGCCGAATCTACACGTCTTGTGAAAGAATATCATGAAAAAGCTTTAATATATTTAGAAGAAAATATTTATTATTTTAAAAATTTTGTGAATTTTAATAAATTAGATAAAATTTTTTTGGAAACACATGACTCTTATGATATGGTAAGATTAAAAGAATGTACGAAAGAATCTATGGAAATTTTAAGTAATACTACGGGGGATGTTTATTATGATATAGATACTATTTTAAATGCTTTAAAATCCAATTTTAAAATTTTATTAGAGCCAAAAGATTTGGAGCCTATTTTAGATCAAGAAGAAATTATTCAAGATGAGGATAAGATTTATTTAAAAAAATATTTTGATATGGAAATGGATATTGCTCGAGATTTAAAGAAAATGGCTTTTCATTCTAAAAAAAATATTTCTCTTGTTGATGATAAGATAAAAAAATTAGAAGAATTATTAGGAGTCCATTATAATAAAGATCAAAAAACGGCTATTAAAGAAGCAATTTTAAATCCTATTTCTATTATTTCTGGAGGTCCAGGAACTGGAAAAACAACGATTGTCAATGCAATTACTAAATTATATATTGAAATTTATCAATTATCTCCTATTGATACTCTTACTCATATTGCTTTAATAGCGCCTACGGGACGCGCGGCCAAAAAACTTGCTATGAGTACGAATCTTCCTGCTATGACGATTCATCGGTATTTAAAATGGAACAAAGATACGAATGACTTTGCAGTAAATGAATATAATAAAAATCATCAAAAATTAATTATTGTCGACGAAACGAGTATGATCGATACTTATTTGTTTTCTTCTTTATTAAAAGGAATAGAGGATCAAGCTCAGTTAGTTTTGGTGGGTGATACTTTTCAACTTCCTAGTGTGGGGGCAGGTCTTGTTTTAAATGATCTTGTGAATTCTAAACTTTTTTCTTATACTTCTTTAGAAACCATCTATCGTCAAAGTGATAATTCTTATATTCCAATTCTTGCTAAAGAGATTAAAGAGCATCAATTAAGTGAATCTTATTTAGAAAAAAAGGATGATTATAATTTTTTGCCTTGTGATAGTAAAAGTTTGAAAAATATGTTAAAACAAGTGATTGAAAAAAGTATTGAAAGGGGCCTTAAAGTAGACGATATTCAAATTCTAGCGCCGATGTATAAAGGAGAAAATGGAATTGATAATTTAAATCCTTTACTTCAAGATCTTTTTAATCCACATGATCCTTCTAAAAAAGAAATTACATATTTTGATACAGTTTATCGTGAAAAGGATAAAGTGTTACAACTTGTAAATAATCCAGAAGCTAATGTATATAATGGAGATATTGGTTATATTGAATCAATTAAAGAAGTATTACTCCCTAAAAAACATACTGAAGTAATTATTGATTTTGATGGAAATCTTGTCAGTTATCAAACTCAAGATTTAATAAGTATTAAGCATGCTTATGCTATTACAATACATAAAAGCCAAGGAAGTGAATTTCCTATTGTACTTCTTCCTATTACCAAAAATTACCATCATATGTTATATAATAAACTTATTTATACTGGAGTATCTAGAGCTAAACAATGTCTAATGATTTTGGGTGAAAAAGAAGCTTTTTTAATGGCTATTCATAATGATTATTCAAATAATCGAAAAACTTCACTTTTAAATAAATTACTTCTTATATGGAAAGGATTGGAAAACTAAAAAGTTAAGTTTTTACCATACTATAAATGAGGTGAAATGTATGAAAAATATGATGATTGGACTTGGAATTGGTATGGCTAGTGGTATGGGTCTTTCTGCTTATATGATGATGAATCCTAATACTAAGAAAAATGCAAACAAAATGTTAAATAAAGCAATGGATAATGCAAACCTAGCCTTAGATGACATGAAAAATAAAATGAAGTAAAAAATTCTCTCTTGCAAAAGAGAGATTTTTCATGTAGAATTGAATATAGAAATAGAGAAACTAAGGAGGCCCTCAAAAGTATGGAAAAGAAAGTTGGGGGGGGGGT
>CANQRJ010000064.1 GCA_947626215.1 uncultured Bacilli bacterium | reverse complement strand
TATAGCATGTTCCACTTGAGCCATTCCAATATAAACTGTTATTTGCATTTTCTGTTCCACTGGAAGCTCCACTAGAATCTTCTTTTTTGTTATCCTCATATCCTGGATTTAAGAGTTTCATGATGTCTGCTTGGCTCCATTCATTCACTCCATAACCATCATTTACATCATCTACTGAACTGTCCCAACTATAATCACCTATAGAATCTTTTATAATTTTTACTCTTTGAGTTATTCCACTATCTGTTTTTACATTCACTAAACCTATAATTCGCCATGTATTTTCTTCTCCATTAAACTCTACATAATTATTTGGATTTGGACCCACATATCTTAATTCAGAATGCTTCCATCCTTCTTCTAATGACCCCCCCCCCGTTGGAGCATAATCATCATGGTTTTGAGTAACAAGTCCGTTTCCTGCTTCATCTTGGTCATCTATAACCGTATTTGGAAAAACAGTTTCTTGTTCTTGTGGTGTATTTGGATCTGACGAAATAGGTTGATCTTCATGAACCAATCCTTTTCCATGAATTCGATAACTAATTGTTTTTCCAACTTCTGTTTCATCAAGATTACTTTCTTCATCTACATAAATCTGTACTCGATAAGTAGCAGTACTATGACTATCTAATTCAATGTCTTTAACAAGTTCAAATCCATTCTCAGATGTTGTACTTTCCATTTGTTTAGGAAACCCACTAACATCTGTTAAAGTATCCGAACCATCTGTTTCACCACTTTTTGTTACCTTTTTAAGTATAACTTTCAATTTAGTTGGATCTACATTATTTCCTTCTAATGGCTCTAATGAAATAGAATAATTAGCTTTCAAAGAACCATCATTTGTTACACTAAAATTAAAAGCACATTCGTCATAATATAAATTTGCTTCTTCTAATGTCATTGGTTGAAAACAAATACTTTCTTTATCAGTTGAAGATTTAATTTCATTTCCATTTTGATAAGTAAATTTTAACTCTCCAGACTCTACAACTTGATTTTTAGAATTATTTGTAACTTGAAAAAATAGAGCATAAGAAACACTCATAACTACAACTGTCATACATGCGATAATATAAGCCGCTAGTTTTGTTTCTCTTTTAAAAATATTTTTAAAGCTCAAACTGCTCTCTTTATTCATTCCAAATCACCTCTAGCGATCCTACTTACTTTAACTTGATTATATCATAAAATTTTAAAAAAAGGAAAAAAACTATTACAAAAATCAACTTTCTTTTTTATTTTTTACAATTTTACAAAAAACATGTAAAGAAAAAGAACATTTTTTTGTTCTTATTCAAGGATCGCTTTAATTCTTCTTACTCCTGCGCTAGAAGCTTCTTCTTTTTTAATTTTGAAATGCCCTAACTCTTTGGTATTCTCAACATGTGGTCCTCCACAAAGTTCTTTAGAAACATCACCTATTTTATAAACAGTGACCATATCAGGATACTTTTCAATAAACATGCATTCTGCACCACTTTGAATCGCTTTTTCTTTCTCCATTGTTTCTTTAGTAACAGGAATTTCTTTTTGAATCCATTGATTCACTAAATCTTCCACTTTTTGTTTTTCTTCCTCTGTAAGTTTATGATCACATGGAAAATCAAATCTTAAACGCTCTTCTGTAATATTACTTCCCATTTGATGAACTTGAGGTCCAATTACTTTTTTTAAAGCCGCATTGAGTAAATGAGTTGCCGTATGATATTTCGTTTCCACTAAAGAATTTCCACTTAAGCCACCTTTAAATTTACCTGCACTTGCCGTTCTTGATTTTTCTTGATGTTCTTGAAATTTTTTTTGAAATCCTACTTCATCAACCGTTAAATTTCTTTCTTTTGCGACTTCAATCGTAAGTTCAATAGGAAAACCAAAAGTATCATATAAATGAAAAGCGGTTTCTCCGTCAATTTCATTCGTATTTAAAGAAATTTTTTCAAAAACTTTTAATCCTTTTTCTAAAGTACGATTAAATTTTTCTTTTTCTTGTTTTAAAACATTTAAAACAACTTCTTTATTTTCTTCTACTTCTTTATAATAAGGTTCATAAATTTCAATAAAACATTTAGCAAGTTGTTCTTCCCAATTACTATCTTTATCTAATCCTAATTTTCTTGCATGACGAATCGCGCGCCGAATAAGTCTTCTTAAAATATAACCTTGATCGGTATTACTAGGTTTAATGCCTGCTGGGTCGGCAGCTATCATAACAGATGTACGAATATGATCCAAAATAATACGCATGGACTCTTCATTGCCTTGATATGGTAATCCCGTAATTTGTTCCAATAATTTTCTTGGTTTTTCCCAAATACTTGTTAAATAATTGTCGTATACTCCTTCTAAAACGGCCACGACTCTTTCAAGTCCCATTCCAGTATCGACATTTTTTTGGGCAAGTTCTGTCACTTTTCCATCTTTATCTTTATAAAATTCCATAAAGACATTATTCCATATTTCAACCCATCTTTCATCATGAGGATCAAAATTTACTGGAGGAGTACTATCATCTCTCCAATAAAAAATTTCCGTATCTCCCCCACATGGACCAGAGTCCCCTGGAATCCAAAAATTATCATCTCTTCCTAAATAAGCAATTCTTGATTTTGGAATTCCTAAAGATTCCCATCGACTTGCAGAAACTTCATCTCTTGGAATTTCTTCATCCCCTTCAAAAACTGTAATAGCTAACTTATCAACCGGAATATGTAGCACTTCCGTTAAAAATTCAAAACTATAGGCAATACTTTCATTTTTAAAATAATCTCCTAAACTCCAATTTCCTAACATTTCAAAAAAAGTATGATGAGTAGAATCTCCAATACGATCTAAATCAGTTAAACGAATGCATTTTTGATAATCACAAAGTCTTTTACCATATGGATGCTCTTCTCCCATTAAATAAGGAATTAAAGGTTGCATACCTGCCGTATTAAATAAAACAGACGGATCATTTTCTGGTACCACAGGGGCACTTGGAATTTGTTTATGTCCTTTACTCACAAAAAAATTAATATATAAATCTTTTAAATTCATAAGGATCCTTCTTTCTTTAAAATTTCTTTTAAAATTTCTTTCATTTCTAATTCGTTTTTATTCTTTATACTATAATCGAAATTTGAATAATTTTCAAGTGCTATTTCCGTTTCATGATTTTTTTCTTCTTCTGTTAAATCATATACATTTTGATCATTTAAAACATGAATCGAAATGGTTTTATAATGACTTAAAGCCGTGATTTCTTCTTTTAAACGAACATCAGAAATAATGACAACATCTACTAAATGTTCATAAATTTCTAAATCTTGTTGCATTCTTTCAATAAAGTAATTGGGATTATGAGACTCATGTCTTACATAAGAACCAAAATCTTGTAAAAATTTTCTAGGTTTTGGTTCAGACCCATCCCACCCAATGAGTTCTTTTGCAAACATTTTAATATATTTACTATATTCGGTAATAACAACTTTTTGTTTTTTTTCTTCTAATAATTCTTTAGTCATTCTTGCCGCGAGCGTTTTCCCACTTCTTGCTTTTCCTGCAATCAAAATTACTAACATTTCTAACCTCCAAAAAAAAGGAATTAATTTTCCTCTATTTTTATATAATCTTTATCATTAAACCAATTATATTTTTCTTTAAAGAATTTCCATACTACTTTAGCAAGTGCGATGCAAGGAGTAGCAAGAATCATTCCAAGAACCCCAAAGAAGTGTTCAAAAATAAGTAACCCAACAATAATCGTAACAGGATGCAACTTCATCGTTTTACTCATGACAATAGGTTGTAAAATATTATTTTCAACAAGTTGTACAATGACGGCTACAATAATTGTTAAAAAACCAACCAGTGGACTTTGAGCAAATCCGACTATCACCGCGACAATACCACCAATATAAGGTCCAATATAAGGAATTAAATCGGTAATACCACATAATAATCCAAACAAAATAGGTGCTTGTAATCCAATAGCCCAGAAACCAATACTATCACAAACAAAGACCATCGTAGCAACAAGTAAAGTTCCATTGACACTTTTTCTTACTTCTGTAGAAATATTAGTCAGTAATAAAGATGCTTCAAAACGATGATGTTTTGGTAACATATTAATTAAATGCCCACTGATCGAATCAAAATCAATTAACATATAAATTCCAATTACAAGTCCAAAAGAAATCGTAATCAAACTTGAAAAAATCGTTCCCACTAAATTCATTAAAATGGTAGGAATAGAAGTCATAAACCCATTTAATGATGTAGTAACGGTCGTAAATATTTGAGTTTTTATTTCATTAAAATCAATGCCTTCAATCGTTCCTAAACGATTAAAAATATTATCTGCAAAATTTTCTAATTCACCAAATATACCAGGCAAATTTCCAATAAGAACTTGAACTTGTTCATAAATAACAGGCACTAAATATCTCATAAATAACACTAAAATAGCAATAAAAATAGCAAAGACAATCATCGTTCCTAACATTCGAGGAATCTTTTTCTTTTCTAGTTTTGTAACAATTGGATTAAAAATCCATGCAAGAACAAAACCGATAAAAAATGGAGATAACACACTTAAAATACTTAATAGAAAACTCCAAACTCCCCATTCTCTTGCAATTAAAGTCACAATAAGAATCATCGCGACAATCATAGCAATATAAAATAAATGCAATATTTTTTTAGATAAACTAACGACTTCATTCACTTCATTCATATCTAATTTATCGGGTTGTTTATTAAAGATCTTCATAAGATCACTCCTCTTTTTCTTGTATTATAGCACAAAGAAAATGAAATATGAAAAAAAGAGTGTCAATTGACACTTCTTTTTACATCTTAATCATTATTCATTATTTTTTTTAGGTAAATCAATTGTTTTAGGAAGTTCGATTTTAGGAACCGAAGGCATTTCAACTTGAGGTTCTTCTACCTTAGGTTCTACAACAGGTTGTTCTTTTTCACGATTGACATATACAGAACTAAACACAGTAGGCATTGGAGTTTTTACTTCCTTTTTAGGAGGTTCTACAACAGGTTCTACTTTTTCTTCTTGAGGTTCATACACTTGAAATTGTAAAGGTTTTTCTACTTCTTTTTCTAAAACAGGTTCAGAAACAGGAACAGGTTGTGGTGCTTCTACAGGTTTTGATTTTTCAATACTTTCTAATTCTTTATTAATTTCATTAGCTAAGGCATCAAAATCAAAAGCAGGTTCTTTTGGTTCTTCTATAGCAGGAGCTTCTTCTTTTGTTTCATTTTCTACTTGCTCTAATGCAACTCTCGTTAAATCAACAGTATGCTCACTAACGGGTTCAGGAACTTCTACTGTAGAAGGAGCACTCACTTCTTTAAATGGAGTAGTCACAGTAGGTTCAACCGTTTCTTCTGGAATGGTAGTTTGAGGTTCTACAGGTGCCTCTTGAGGAACATTTTCTGGAACAACCTCTGAAACATCCTGTGTCTTTTCCAATTTTCTTTTCTTTTCATCTTTCTTTCCAAAGAACAAAATCACTAAAAATAATACGACCAAAACACCTATAACTACAAATAAATAAATACCAAAATTTTCCATACTATATAAATTTTCTAAAAATTCCATACTGATACCCTCTATTCTTTTACTCTGCAATTAGAATATCATAAAATAACCCTATAAGTCAATTCCTTTTTGCATTTCTACTTCATTTTATGAAGAAAAAATTTTTTTAAAACAAAAAAAAAAGAGAAAACTCTCTTACATATAACGATTCATCTGATTCATGATTTGTCTAACTTGCTTTTGACTTGGTTTTCTTCCCATACTACTCATCATTACTTCAATCATTTTTTCATTGATTGGAGGATTTTTCTTCATATATTTTTTCATCATCGTACGAGCAAGAAAAAAACCAATAATTAATCCAACAATTAATCCTATCACAATCATTAAAATATCATGCCACATAAATAAAGCCTCCTTAACAATTTATATTTTACTAAAGGTTAGATAATGTTGCAAGAAAAAATTAAAAAAATACAAATATCACAAAAAAACTGTCATTAGACAGTTATTTCGCCTCTTCTTGAGCGCGGCTTTCACGAATAACAACAATTTTAATCGTACCAGGATATTGCATTTCGCTTTCAATTTTTTCTTTCATGTCTCTTGCAATTTTATAAGACATGGCATCATCCACACTATCAGGTTTTACCATAACTCTTACTTCACGTCCTGCTTGCATTGCATAAGTTTTTTCTACTCCTTCAAAAGAGTTTCCAATTTCTTCCAATTGTTCAAGACGCTTAATATAATTATCTAAAGAATCATTTCTAGCACCAGGTCTTGCAGCAGATAAAGTATCGGCTACTTGAACCAAAACAGAAATCACACTTGTTTGTTCCGTATCCCCATGATGAGATAAAATAGAATTAATCACGACATCATCTTCATGGTAACGTTTTGCAATATCGGCTCCAATATCAACATGAC
Organism: uncultured Bacilli bacterium; assembly: GCA_947626215.1. Taxonomy (GTDB): domain Bacteria; phylum Bacillota_I; class Bacilli_A; order RF39; family UBA660; genus Ventrenecus. Next base: position 1,344 of record CANQRJ010000064.1, on the reverse strand, counting down.
TTCCTTCCATTTCAAAATCAATAGATTTTCCAATATCATGTAAAAGTCCTGCTCTCTTAGCTAATAAAACATTTTCACCTAACTCAGAAGCCATAAGACCACATAGCTCTCCAACTTCTTTTGAATGTTGTAAAGCATTCTGTCCATAACTCGTTCTAAAATGAAGTTTTCCAATTAAATTCACCAATTCTGGATCTATTTTCGTAATACCAAGTGCATAACATGCTTCATTTCCTAACTCCGTAATTTTATTATTCATATCTTTACATACACGATCATAAACTTCTTCAATTCGAGATGGATGAATTCTTCCATCTTTAATTAAAGTTTCAATCGTTATTTTAGCAATCTCACGACGAAGTGGATCAAAAGACGAAATTACAATCGCTTCAGGAGTATCATCAATAATCAAATCTACACCTGTCACTGCTTCAATAGTACGAATATTTCTACCTTCTCTACCAATAAGTCTTCCTTTCATTTCATCATTTGGAAGATTAATAGTACTTACAGTCTGCTCCGTAGCAACATCTTCAGAATAACGTTGCATGGATTCCACAATAATATTCTTAGCAATTTCATTTGCATTCAATTTTGCTTCTCTTTCTTTTTCCTTTACAAAATCTGCAATTTCTCTTGCCATTTCTTCTTCGCATCGCTTCATGATTAAATCATGGGCACGTTCTTTTGTAAATTTTGCAATGCTTTCTAAACGTGTCATTTCTTCTTTTAATAATTCATCCATTTTATCTTGTTTTTCTTGGACTTCTTTTCCTTTTGCTAATAAACTTTGTTCTTTTTCATCTAAAGTTTGTTCTCTTTTTTGTAAAATTTCATCTCTCTTATCAAGGCTATTTTCTCTTTGTTGCATACGCATTTCATTTTCTTTTAATTCTTCTTTTTTTTCTTTTATAGCTTTATCAGTTTCTTGTTTTAATTTAAAACTTTCTTCTTTAAGTTCTAACAAACGATCTCTTTTTTGTTTTTCTGCTTCTTTTTTTGCATCTTCAATTAAATTATTAGCCTTTTTGGAAACGTTATTGCTTCTTAAGTAATAAATGAATAAAGTTACTCCAACACCAAAAGCAATACCAAGAATCAAGAATAAGATGGAGCCAGTATTTAGTTCCATACTCTTTCTCCTCTTTCCTTTTTTATTTTATAGAAAATTAATTATAACTTAATATCTATATTTTTATTATAAAAGAAAAAAGCAAGATTTACAAGTAAGAATTTTAAACAAAAAAAATGATGTGTGCAATTAAAATCCAATTTGCCATCAAAATTTTAGGAACCGAAGATGTGATAATAAGGCAGAGGCTCAGTAGCACGTAGCAAAGCTAC
>CANQRJ010000063.1 GCA_947626215.1 uncultured Bacilli bacterium | reverse complement strand
ATAAAAATAAATGGAGTCACCACATCAAGAACAAAATGTAATTTGTATTTTGTAAAAGGAGCATACATTTTAGGTAAAGGAATTCCTTTAGTAACAGAAGGAAATGGTCTTTATGAAGTTACACATGAGAATTTATCTGGTACAGTAAATGATGAAGGTTTCAAAATAACGGAGTACCGTTATGCAGGAAATAGTCCTGATAACTATATCACATTTAATAATGAAACATGGCGTATTATAGGACTTGTGAATGTCATGACGAGTGAAGATAAAGTTGAACAAAAAGTAAAAATCGTTAAAAATGAAAGTATTGGGGAGTATAGTTGGGATTCTAGTGCAACAACAACTTATAATGGGGAAGGTGTAAGTGACTGGGTCAATGCCGACTTAAATATATTATTAAATAATTTTTATTATAATTCTCTTTCAAATCAACTTTGTTATACCGGAAAAAATAATCAAACTACATCTTGTGATTTTAACAAAAATGGTCTTAATAATAACGCTAAAAATATGATTGACGAAATATATTGGAATATTGCATCTATCGAACATCCTGGACAAGAAACGGTGATAGGCTTTTATAAATCAGAACGAACAACAAGTGTAAGTGAAAGCACTCAATATATATATAAAGCAAATATTGGAATGGTTTCTGTCTCAGATTACGGATATGCTACATCTGGGATAAACAAAGAACAAAGAGAAAAATGTTTAAATAATGTGATAAGAACATGGAAAGTTTTGGATGATAACTTTAATTCTAGCATAGTAATAGAAGGATTAAAAGAATGTGTAACTTATGATTGGATGTATCATAATGATAATTTTTGGACCATAACCCCAAATGATTCATGGGTTGTATTACCAATATATAATGGAATCGAATTTTCTCCATATGGTTGGGCAAGAGCAGCATATAATATTTATCCTTCTCTTTATTTAAAAAAAGACGTGAAAATTTCTAGTGGTACAGGAAATGTGAATGACGCTTATAAAGTGAAATATGAAATAAGTTAACTTTTTTTCATGGACTTTATCTTTAAATTAAATTACGATATAATAAACGTAAGAAAAGAGGAAAGTCATGAAAATATTTATTGGAGCCGATCATCAAGGAGCTCAAACAGGAAAAGAATTAGAAAAAAGATTAAATGAGGAAGGATATCAAGTAGAATATACAAAATTAGAAAATAATCCCGAAGATGATTACCCAGATTTTGCTTTTGATGTATGTCATCATGTCTTAAAGGAAAAGGATAATATAGGCATTCTCATCTGTGGAAATGGCATAGGAATATCCATAGCCGCGAATAAAGTAAAAGGAATTCGATGTGCAAGAGTAGTAAATGAAGTAGATGCTTATCATGCAAAAAATCATAATGGAGCCAACGTGATTGCCTTTGGTGGGGTAGAAGTAGAAGAAGCTATAAAAATCATCAAAAAGTTTATTGAAACACCTAGTCCTACAGAAGAACGACACTTAAGAAGAATTGAAAAAATCATAAATTACGAAAGAGGTGCATAAAATGGATTATAAAATCTACATCTATGTATTTGTAACCATGCTCTCGGCCTTTGGATTATCAGGAATAAATTTTGATAAAATATTTAAAAAAAATCGTTATTGGGAATCTAGAATATTAGTCGTATTACTAAGCCTTGCTTTAGGTTATTTAGTAACGAATTTCATTTTAGTATTTCTATAAGGAGCCAATATGAGAAACAAAATATTACTAGCAGTAGTATTTGTATTAGTGGTGACACTTGGAGTTGTATTAAAATATGCAGATACCCATAATTACACGATACCCATTCCACCTGAAGAAGGAAAACCTATAACTTACATAAGATTATTAGATGAGAAAGAAAATAAAATAACTGAAGTGAGTTTAGAAGACTACATTGTAGGTGTGGTCGCCTCTGAAATGCCTGCATACTTTGAAGTAGAAGCCTTAAAAGCCCAAGCAGTAGCAGCTAGAACTTATGCCTTATATAAGAAAAATGCCCGTCAAGAATTAAACTACGATTTAATAATAGGAACGAAAGATCAAGCTTATAAAGATAATAAAACATTACTTTCTCAATGGGGAATTAATTTCTTTCCTAATTATTTAAAAATCAGAGATGCCGTGAAAGAGACTCAAGGAGAAGTAGTAACCTATAACGGAGAAATCATCAATGCCTTTTATTTTTCCATGAGTAATGGTTATACAGAAAATTCTGAACTAGTCTTTAAAGAAGATCTTCCCTACCTTAATAGTGTCGAATCAAAGTGGGACAATGACTCATTAAATAACTATGAATTTACCAAAAATATTTCAAAAGAAGAATTTTGTTCATCTCTAGAAATACCATGTGACATAATAAACATTGAAAATATCGAAAGAACAAGTACCAATCGAGTAAATACCATAACAATAAATGAAAAAACATGGAAAGGAACCGAAGTAAGAACGAAACTAGGACTCAGATCTACAGATTTTACAATAGACATAAAAGAAAACGAAATCTCTATTACAACAAAAGGTTATGGTCATGGAGTAGGAATGAGCCAATATGGGGCGAATGGAATGGCAAAAGAAAATTATAAATATGATGAAATACTAGAACATTATTATCAAAATACAAAAATTCAAAAAATTTAGGTATAAAATAAAAAGTTCCTCTCAAAATAGTTTTAGGAGGAATTTTAAAATGAAAAAAAGAAAGTTAAGAGGTTATGTACTACCTACCATTTATTTATTAGTCCTAGGTGTTATGGCATTTGGAATCACCTTATTAAGTCAAAATTTATTAGAAAATCAAGAAATGCAAGATGATAACTACAACTATTCCATGAGTGTATTTGATGAAAAAGAGGAAGAAACGAACAACAACACGGAAGAAAAAAAAGAAGAAGTAGTTGCCGTAAAACCATTTACAAGCGACAAAGTTTCGGTCTCAAAAGAATATTATAACAAAGATGAAACGGCAGAAAATCAAGAAAAAGCTTTAATATATTATGAAAATACTTACATGCCAAACACAGGAATATTATATGAAAGCGATGAAAAATTTGACGTAGTAGCAATCATGGATGGAACCGTAAAAGAAATTAAAACAGATGAAATTTTAGGATCTGTAATGACAATTGAACACAGTAATAAACTAACAAGCATATACTATACTTTAAGTGATATTACCGTAAAAAAAGGCGATAAAGTAACGATAGGACAAACGATTGCAAAATCAGGACAATCAAAATTACAAACCTCAAAAAAAGAAACCCTTTTATTTGAAACATATTTGAATGGCACATTAATTAATCCAAACAATATATTTCAAAAAAATATAAACGAATTAAGTTAATCCCTAAGGGGATTTTTTAAAAATGATCATTCTTTATCCTTATGAAAATGTCATTCAATATAAAATAAATAATCAAATAAAAGAGTTTATAATGCCTAAAAAAGCAATGAAATATGGAAAAATTACGAATATTCCAATATTTGAAAAAGAACTAGGAACTTTAATAAAAAAAGAAGGTTGGGTAACCCTTTTAAAATCGAAAAAAATAACTTTAATCTTACCACTTCATTATACAGAATTAGATAAAGAAATCTTTACGGTCCTTTTAAATAACAATGGAATAAAAACAGTAAAATATAAAAAAGAAATTTCTTTATTAGAATTAGAAAAAAATAAGATATTTATAAACATTCATGAAACCTATGCAACCTTAGTAAAAAAAGAAAAAAATAAAATCATTCTATTTTATCCATTAAATATATTTACCTCATTAGATGACTTTCTTTCTTTTGTAACTAAAAATAAAAAACAAATTTTTATTTATGGAAGTAATGAAAATATCAAAGAAAATATCGTAAAAAAGAAACATATGAATATCTTTTACTATAATAATTTAAAAACATTTATTATTACAAAATACATACCTTAAAATAGGTATTTATTTTTTGCTAAAAACTTGTTATAATTTCTATCGGTAAACAAAAGAAAGGATGGAGAAATAGTGATAAAATTTATTGTAGTAGAAGATGAACAATTTGTTCAAGAAAATATTAAAAAGATAATTAGACAAATCTCAGTAAAAAATGATCAAGATTTAAAAGTAGAATATTACAAAAAGTATAATGAGAAACTTCAAAAAGAAATCGATAATGATTTATATCGCAAAGTATACATTATGGATATAGCATTAGATGATAGTATAAGTGGTATAGACATTGCCGAAAAAATCAGAAAAAAAGATTGGGATTCTGAAATCATATTTGTAACAAGTCATGATCAAATGTTTGAAACAGTTCATCGTAAAATTTTAGAAGTATTTGATTTTATTGAGAAGTTCCAAGATATGGAAAAAAGACTAATGAATGATATTCAAAAAATTTTTAATAAGAAAATAGATAGTAAAACTTTAAAATTATCAGGAAAAATAACAGATGTAGAAATATACATGAAAAATATTCTTTATATAACAAGAGATAAAGAAGAAAGAAAAGCTATAATATATACAGATAAGGATGACGTATCATTTCGCGTAGGATATTCTTTAACTGAATTATTAGAATTGCTAGATTCAAGATTTGTTCAAACTCATAAAAGTTGCATTGCAAATAAAAATCGTATGATAGAAAAGAATTATGCAAAAGGCTATTTCATACTAGATAATGGCAAAAAGGTAGAAATGCTATCGAAAAAATATAGGAAAGGAATAGAAGAGTAGTGGAAATTATAATAATGTTAATTACAATTTTATTATTACAATTATCAATGATAATAACTATTGGAAAATTATCAAAACAACCTATAAAAAATTATAAGATTTTAATAATATGTAGCATAATATTCTCACTTATTTATACATTTAATTCATTTCATATTTCTTCAGGACTCAATACATTAATATACATAATTTATTTAATAATATTATGTAAGAAACTTTTTCAATTAACAAAAAAGGATTTAATGTTTTATATCATTTTTGTATATATTATAGGAATTCTAGTAGATATTATTCTTATGCTTTTCATAAATGTTACAGGAATTGTAAATATTTTAAATGCAAAAAACGAATTTATTTATCGATTTTTAAGTACACTTATGATGTTAGTATTTTATATAGTCATATGTAATAATAAAAAAATGATTAAAATTATTCAAAAATTTAAAAATACTGTAACAAAAATTAAAATTTCATATTATGAATTTATAATATTAATGTTAATTTATTTTTTATTAGGATTAATATGTATTAATAAAATTAAAGAAACAAATGTAATTACGTTCATTTTATTTTTATCAATTTCAGTATTTCTATTTTCAATTTATTTTATTAACCAAAATTTTAAAATGATTACAATGAAAGAAAGTATGAAAATTTTAAATAAAAATAATGAATTTTATATTGAATTAATAGATCAATTTAGAATAATTAAACATAATTTAATAGGCAATCTTTTAAGTTTAAAAACCGTCGCGAATAGAAAAGAACAAGAAATAATTGATGATTTAATTGAAAAATATAGTTCTATGGTCAAAACTCCTGTAGAAATAAAATCATTACCTCCAGGATTAGACGGTTTAATTCAAGCGAAACTATGTAATATAACAATTCAAAATTTCAATGTTTTAATAAATAATAAAATTAAAAGTAAAATAATGGATGTAATATCGCCTCATGCATATAATGAACTATATGAAACTTTAAATGTTGTAATTGATAATGCAATTGAAGCTTCTGAAGAAAGTAATGATAAAATTTTAAAAATAGATTTTATTGAAAAAAATGATTTTTTGCAATTAACGATCACCAATTCATTTTCTGGTATGATTGATTTAGAAAAATTAGGAGAAAAAAATTATACATCAAAAACACATGGACATGGACTTGGAATCTTTTCAATTTTTAAAAAAGAAGAAATGAAAATAACAAATCATATTAGAAATAATATGTATCAAACTATAATAAAAATTAGCAAGAAAAATGAAGAATAGAAATTTGAATTAACAAATAAAAAAACTGTCTCCAAAATAATGAAAACAGTTTTTAATTTTAAAGATTATAATAAATCTTTATCAACTTCTGGTTCATCCCAGAAGAATAACCAACAAGCAGATGAAACAGATTTTGCAAATAAATTTGCAATGCTAGCTAAAACATCACCAAACATTGAACTCACTCCTTCCTTCTTATTCTTTTGTTTAAATCTATATAATTAAATTTAAACCTTATTAAAAGTTTTATAATTGTTAAAAGGCATTTTAAAAAGCTTATATACGAGAGGATTAATAGATAACGATTCTAAAAAAATAGCATAGACAATAATATTTTTTAAAATAACATTTTCTAAATGAATAAATAAGATAAAATATATGATTAGTATACATAAAGATAATATTTTAGCTCTTATTCTTTTTTCTTTATGTATAAGCGGTCTTGCTTTTGTATCTGCAGGAGCAAATAAAAGAAAAGAAATAAAACCTATAGCCCATACTACAATATGAAATTGGATTGGAAATTCAAAATATTTAATAAGTAAACTACCGCCTAAATATAAAGGAATTGTTGTAAACCAACATTGAAGACTCGTTTTCATATGAATTCCAAAGCCATACAATCGTAAAGTAGAATATACAATCGTTAATCCAATAATTTCCCAAACCGTATGAAACAAAATAGAAAGAATGATTAAGACGACCGATTTCACAAAAACATTATAGAAGGCTTCTAAGCCGTATTTTAATTTTTTTTCTTCTAAACGATCTATTTCTCTTGTTTTCTGAATCATACATAAAGAATTGTCAATAAACTTCTGTTTCACACACCACTACCCCTTAACGATTAAAGTTTATCAAAAAAATACTTGAAAAAACGAAAAGCATTTTGAAAATAAGGAAAACAAGTTTCAAATTCAAAAAAAGAAAGTGAAATGGATAAAAGATATGTTTTCAGACATAAAAAACGGCATTTGAAGCAAAATACAATATGTATAAAATAAAAAGAGGTATAATACATTCATCGTGTCTTATGTATAATTTGATTCAAAGATGATTTTACGCGCGGATTTTGTCGATGAAAACATAATTGCAGTCATGCGTAAACATGATAAGTTTTGAGCAGATGTAAAATAGTAAGAAGGGAGTGAAAAAGATGTTACGAGGAAGAGTCAAGTGGTTTAATAACACGAAGGGTTACGGATTTATTGAATACGGTGATTTAGAAGATATCTTTGTTCATTATTCTGCAATTCGCAAAGATGGTTATAAAACACTCAAAGAGGGCAATGCAGTAGACTTCAAATTAATTGAAACTGCGAAAGGACTGCAAGCCGTTGACGTAGAAGAAGTAATGTATGTTGAAAATTAATTTATTGAAAACTACTTCAAATAAGTAGTTTTTTTCATCCCTTTCTGTTATAATAGAATTAGGAAGGTGATAAAATGAGAATAGAAATTCGAGGGGCTAAAGTTGAGATTACAGACGCGATTAAAAGTTATGTAGAAGAAAAGCTTGGACATCTAGATCAATATTTTGAACATAAAGAAGAAATAAAAGCGTATGTAGTAATTAGAGTAAGGAATAAAGAGCAAATCTTTGAAGTAACCATTCCCACACCAAAATTTACATTAAGAGTAGAAACGGCTCATGAAGATTTATATGCCGCGATTGATTTAAGTATTGACAAATTAGAAAGACAAATTCGTAAGAACAAGACAAAATTGAAAAAGAAATTCAAAGATATTTTACAATATGAAATGTTAATGCAAGAACAAGAAGAAGAAAATGAATCAAAGATTGTAAAAAGAAAAACTTTATCTTTAAAACCTATGGATGAAGAAGAAGCAATATTACAATTAGAATTAACAGATCATGATTTCTTTATTTTTAAAAATGCAGATACAGATGGAATTTCGGTCATCTATAAAAGAAAAGATGGATCATACGGAATTATTGATTCAGAATAAGGTGCGAAAGCACTTTTTTGTTTGACAAGATTTGAGTTTTAATGAAGTTTTGCCTTCATTATGGGTAATGTTGGCATTACGAATTAAAACGAAAATC
>CANQRJ010000062.1 GCA_947626215.1 uncultured Bacilli bacterium | reverse complement strand
CTTCTGCTCTTGGCGTAAGTCCTTATGCAACACCAGACCATTGGGTAAATACTTATAATGCCGATTATGTAATTTCTATGTGGATGGGTTATGACATATTAGATAAAGACCACTACTTCACAACACCAACCGGTTCAGGCCCACGTGGTCAATTAAGTGCATATCTTGCAAACAACATCTTAACTTCTGGTCATGGATTTACCAAACCTGCAAGTGTAACAAGTGTTACAGTAGAAAGAAATACACTTCCTATGAAAAGAGCAAGCGAATATACTCCTTCAAATATGAAATATTCGGCATACTTTAAAGCAGGGACCGAACCAAGTGATACCTCAAAACGTTTTGCAAAACTCTCTGCTCCATCTGGTGGAAAATCAAGCGTAAATGATAGTAGTATTACAATTACATGGAATCCTGCATCATCACCAAGTGCATTAGATACCAATGCAGTAAGAAGTGAATTTGCAAACTATTACAAAGCATTTAAGTCACGTTATAGTTGGAGTTATTCTGTATTTGAAAATGCCTACATGAATATCTATGAATCTTATAATAATTCAAGTATTGGAACATTTGGTTATCAAATATATTTAAAAGATGCAAATGGCAATTTAACCAATTTAGGATGGACTCAAAATAATAGTTATACCTACTCTGCTCCATCTGGTGGGGTCTATCAATTTGTCGTAAAAAGTGCATATAGTATATTCAAATCGAACGAATCAGATGGAATCACCATCAGTGCAACAGTGACCTCAGCAAATCAAAAATTAGAAGCTACAACAAATACAGTATGTATTCCAGTAAATGGAACATTAAATCCTAAAAATGGAGTGAATGTAACCTTTGGAGGAGTGAATGTAACATCGTCGGCCACCATTGTCGCAAGTAATGTAGATACTTCTACTACAGGAACAAAAGACGTAAGTTATCAAATTACTTATAATGGCGAGACCATTAAAGTAAATGGAAAAGTAAACGTTTCTGATAGTTGTTCAAATTAAAAAGAAAAAGAGTTTTCATCATCGAAACTCTTTTTTATAATACTTACAAATTGATTGAAAAGGACAAGTAGGACATTCTGGATGAATTGCTTTACAGTGGTATCTTCCAAATAAAACAAGTTGATGATGCAACCGGCTCCACTTTTCTTTAGGAAATTTTTTCATTAACTTTTGCTCAACCTTTTCAACAGAATCTTTTTCATTCGCTAAATTTAATCTTTTAGAAACTCTTTCCACATGTGTATCAACGGCAATAGCAGGAACATCATATAAATTAGATAAAACTACATTGCAAGTTTTTCTCCCTACCCCTTTTAAGGTTTCTAAATACTCTCTATTATTGGGAACACGCCCATCATAATCATTCACTAAATGTTTAGCAATATCAATAAGATAAGTTGCTTTTTTGGTATAAGAACCTACGGGCTTAATAATTTTTTCAATCTCTTTAGGACTTGCCTTACTTAAAAGAAAAATATCATATTTTTTCCAAAGCTCTTTTGTCACCATATTGACTCTTTTATCGGTACACTGTGCAGATAAAACTGTCGCGATTAATAATTCATAATCTTTTTGATATTCCAGTTCGCAACGGGCATCAGGAAACATTCGATCTAATTCATTTAAAATAAAACTAACTTTTTCATTCTTCATCTTCTAACCAATCATAATCAAAGAGCTCTTCTTTTGATTCTTTTTCCTTTCTAAAGTTTTTTAAACCTACTTCCACATCTTTCATCGTGGTATAGCCCTTCTTTTTCCATTCATATAATACCTTATCAATATATCTTAAACTACTTACTCCATGATAAACGGCCTCTTTCAAAGCCCCCTTTACAAGCTCTTCAGAAAATCCTTTTTCTAACCAAGCATTAATAATTTCATATTCCATTGGAGAAATCTTTCTTCCTAACTCTTTTTGAAAAGTATCAAAAATACTTTCTTTTTCTTGTTCTTTTCTTTTTTCTTCTTTCTTTTCACAAATAGATTCATACATCGGAATTAAACTAATTCTTTCGCCATGACGATTCGCGTCATCTCTAAAAGACTCTAACTGAATAAAATTTAAAGTAAGTAAATGATTAAAAGCCTCAAGAACACTAACTTGATCTAAAGAAAATAAATTACAAATTTTATCAACATTAAAAGTCTTATCCATCTCATCTTCAAAATAAATTAAAAGTAAAAATTCCACCAAAGACAAATTGTTTTTCACAGCAATTTCAATCAAATGTGTAGACAAAGAAAAACGTTTTTCTGTTAAAAATTCAATGTTTGGCATGGAAATTCACCTCTTCATGATATATTCTTTAATACAATCTTTTTCATTTTTTAATAAACCATTCACAATATGTTCTTCGATTTCTTTAATTAAAAGTCCTAAATCTTCTTGATGTAAAGAAGAAAGACTCTCAATTTCTTTTCCATTTAGTGCAATATCTTTTCTACTATGAATAGGAAGTCTTTGATCGTATTCTTCCAAGGTCTTTAAAGGAAAGTTTAACACCAAAGCCGCCACCCGGCAATCATAGTATCCATATTGATATAAATCGAACATCTTTATTGTACCACATTTTAATAAGTTCTTTATATTTTTTTCACGTTTCAAAAAGTTTTTTTCTTTAGGGTACTCCACACTAGTTTCTATCTGAGCCCATAAGCCTGGTAAATCTTCTACATAAATAATATTCTTAGTCTTAATTCCTAAAACATCTAACAAATGAAATTTCTTTAAATAAGAAAACCCATTATTTAACAATATATAGTCTAATTCCATTTTTATACGATTTTTAGATAACACACTTAAATTTTTCTTTTCTTTTTTAATCGCATGGAGTAGTTTTTTATCAATATTTAAGTGATAACGAGATAAAAATCGAATTGCTCTTAAAATTCGCAAAGGATCTTCCTTTAATCTTTTATTAGGATTTCCAATCATTCTCAAAATTTTTTGATCTAAATCTTTTTTAAAATGATTCGGATCCATCACTTCCCCTAGTTTATTCATATATAAAGCATTGATTGTAAAATCTCTTCTTAAAGAATCTTCTATTAAATTCGTCGTATACTCTATCTTTATCGGTTTATGTTTTTCATAAAGAAACTCTTTTCGATACGTTGTAATTTCCACATTATAATCACCTATTTTTAAATGAACAGAGCCATATTCTATCTGTTTAATGGGTCCAAAAATAAGAGTAAGATCTTTTGGAAGAGCATTCGTAGCAATATCAAAATCATTTGTAGGAATGTTTAATAATGCATCTCTTACAAAACCACCGACTAAATAGGCTTCAAACCCATTTTCTTCCATTTTAATCAAAATATTTTTTATAGCTTTCGGGATCAAGTTACCACCTTCACTTTCATTTTATCATATATTTCTCATAAAACAAGGAATTTGCCCTCATTTTATTTGACAAGTCACGTAGGATTTAGTATAATCTAAATTACTTGGAAGTTGGCAGGAAAAGGAGTCTTTATAATGTGTAGTTACATAGTCATGAGTATAAACTGCCATTTAGAAAATGTAAATAACTACTCCCTATAAAGAGGACTTTACATCACTTTTAAGAAATTTAATAGAAAGGAGAATATAACATGGCAAGATATACCGGACCTCAATATAAGAAATCTCGTCACTTAAATTTTTCTACTTTAGAAACAAGTCGTGACATTGCTCGTCGTCCTTATGCTCCAGGTGTACATGGAAACGATAGACGTAGAAAATTAAGCGAATATGGTGTGCAATTACAAGAAAAACAAAAAGTACGTTTCTTATATGGATTAAGTGAAAAACAATTTCATAAAGTGTTTGAAAAAGCATCTCATATGAAAGGAATTGCTGGTGAAAATTTACTTTTCTTACTTGAAAGTAGAATTGATAACCTCGTTTATCGTATGGGACTTGCAAATACTCGTCGTGCAGCAAGACAATTAGTAAATCATGGTCATATTTTAGTAAACGGTAAAAAAGTAGATATTCCTTCTTACACTTGTAAAGTTGGCGATGTTATTTCTGTAAAAGAAAAATCATTAAATCATCCAGCAATCTTAGCAAGTTTAGAAGCATCTACTGGAACAAAAGCTTTCGTTGAATTTGACAAAAAGAAAATGACTGGAAAATATGTAAGACGTCCAGATCGTTCTGAATTAAATCCAGAAATTAACGAAGCGCTTATTGTTGAATTCTATAACAGATAATAAAAAATCAGGATTTCAATTTCCTGATTTTTTTATACCATGTCTTTTATTGGTTTTCTTTCTAGTTCTTTTTTTAAACATTGATAATGATTTTCTTTCTCTTTTTCAAGTTGTCTTATTTCGTTTAATAAACTCATCTTTTTATGATCATAATAAGAATCTTTTTCATGAGCAAGTTTTTGAATTTTTACAAAATGGGTTTTTTGATACCGTTGAAGGATACAAAATAATTTCAATTGTAACAATAATTTTTCACTTTTATTAATCATAATAGCATTTTGATCATCTTCCATTACTACATTTGGATGTTTCTCTATTTTTCCATAATCGAGCAAAAGACTTTCACCAATCAAACGAGAATTTTCTAAAAAAACTTGAGCTCCTTGTAAATCTAATCGTCCAAAATGAATCGTACTATCTTTTAAACAAAGTTTTTTACATGATTCAAAATATTCTAAATCAAAATCACTTTTTTCTACTAAAAAATTATCAATATAACTACAAATATCAAAATCAATAGATACATGAGATAAATTTTTTAAAGAAAGTACCTGAAGTTCCATTAAACTTAAATTGATTTTAGATCCACATCCATCTCCATGAATTTGATACTCACTTGCTTTAGGATGGTTCGCCTTTAATTGATACTGCGTAGATGATAAACTTCCTTGTACATCTAAATCTAACTTATCTTCTACATAAAGAATAACTGAAGTATCTTTAAGATAATGAATATTTTTTAATGAAACGTCTTTTCCTTTTATCAATAGTTCATTACAAAGAAAAGTACAATCCTCAAAAATGATGGATATAGTATTGCCATAAATAAAAGAATTTTCAAAAAAAACAACATTTTGATTTACAAACTTTTTATTTTTAATATAAATATGAGAAATAGACTCTGGAAAAGAATACGTATCCTTTAATGATGAATGATTGGAATGCCGGTACTTATTTAAAAAAAGATCCGCGCTTACTCCCTTTAAATAATAAGAATTGTCCCCTTTTTGATATATAATTTCTGTCTTTGACAATCAAAGTCCCTCCACTTCTTGCATTACTGTATCATAAATTATTTGTAAATACAAGGACATCTAGATTGATTTTTCTAAGGATTTTCGTTATAATTCTTATAGTTAGGGTGATTATATGATAAAAGATTTATGGCAAAATGACCGTAAAAAATTGATACTGATTAGCATGGGTATCATTTTAGGAATATTGATTCTAATCATTGGTATTGTTTTCATTCTTAAAATCACAAAACGTTACTCTTATGAAGAAATAGAGCGATTACTTGTAACCTCCACAGAAAAATACGTAAAAACGCATGAAAGTGAACTTCCAAGTATCAATAATCCCGTCACAATTTATGCGTCCACTTTAGTAGAGCAAAAACTATTAAAAGACCTTTCAAAATTAAGCAAAGATACAAATTGCCTAGGTGAAGTTACCATCAGTTTAAATCATGATTCTTACCGATTTACTCCTAAACTAGAATGTGATCATTATAAATCAACTTCATTATATGACACAATCTTAGAAAAAGAAGTTTTACAAACAACACAAGATGGTTTACATCAATTAGATGACTTTTATGTTTATCGTGGAGATGATGTAAATAATTACATTTCTTTTGCAGGATATACTTGGAGAATTTTTAAGTTTGATGAAGAAATGTTCTATTTAGTTTTAAAAGATACAGTAAACAATCGAAAAATATCTTATGTTTTTGATGACCGTTATAACGAAGAATCAAAAAGTAATCGTGGGAAAAACAATTTTGAAAATAGCCGAATTGCAGACAGTTTAAATCAAATCTATGAAAATGACTTTAAAGATTATCATGCTTATATGATGGATATGTCTTCCTGTGTAGGAAGTAGAAGTGAAGACGAAGATGCATCAGGGATCAGTGAATGCTCTAAAACATTTACAACCCCATTTTCTTTACTAAGTGTATATGAATATATGAACGCGTCTTTATCTACAGAATGCGATTATGCATCTCCTAGTTGTCAAAACTATAATTATTTAGCAAAAACAAGCAATCGTTATTGGCTATTAAATGGAACAACGGAAAATACTTATGACGTTTATTCATTAGATGGAAACGGAAAATTCGTATTAGAATACGCGACAGGAAAAAAAGATATTCGACCTGTACTTGCTCTTCCAACTGATATTTTATATCAAAAAGGAAATGGAACAGAATCATCACCTTACGAATTTCGTCTATTTTAAAGGGGCTGTTGGGAAATTAAGTAATTAATTTCTCGACAGTTCTTTTATATTTATCAAAATTAAAAACCTAGAAAATATAATACTTTCTAGGCCATTCGTGATACAATAATCTTGTTCAAGGAGTTGTATCACATGAGATATTTTAACATAAAAAAGTCACTTTTCATAGTACCTTCAGAAAAATGTAATGTAGAATTTGAAAAAATAGATAAATTTATGATTTTTTTAGAAAATTCAGGAGTAGGAAAAATAATTGAAAATGTAAAGTATAAAGATAATATTTGTAAAGGTCGTAATGGTTACAATCCTTATAATTTATTTGCTATGATTATTTATTGTTTTTCTAAATTTAAAGCAACCCTCAGAGATATTGAAGATAAATGTATTTTTGATACAAGAGTAATCTATAT
The DNA here is from genome assembly GCA_947626215.1 of uncultured Bacilli bacterium. Classification (GTDB taxonomy): domain Bacteria; phylum Bacillota_I; class Bacilli_A; order RF39; family UBA660; genus Ventrenecus. Next base: position 1,227 of record CANQRJ010000062.1, on the reverse strand, counting down.
TATGGAAGGTGAAATACCTGATTATACAGTTATTGGAGATTTTATAAACAAATATATAGTCCCAAATCAATACGAAATATTTACTTATATCACGAAGCAAATCATAAAAGAATTCCAATTAGAAATCATTGATGTATTTTTAGATGGAACTAAAATAGAAGCAAATGCGAACAAATATAAATTTGTTTGGAAACCAGTTAAATTTCACAATAGATTAGATGAAAAAATCAAACATTTATTATTAGAAATGGGCTATGATAATTTTAATGCTAATCTACTTATAGATTCAAAGACGTTCTGGGATGATCTTCAAGATTATGCTAAAAATAACAAAATAGATATGAATCATATTCCTCATGACAAAGGAAAAAGATTAACCAAAGAACAAAAGGATTATAAACTAGGATATGCCTATTTAATGAAATTATTAGAATATGAAGAGAAAGAAAAAATCTGTGGTGAAAATAGAAATTCTTATTTTAAAACAGATCATGATGCAACAGCAATGGTACTAAAAGAAGATTATTATTCTAAAAGTAGTCATGATTTCCATGCTGCCTATAATGTACAAGTATTTGTATCTTCCTTATTGATTTTAATGTATGGAGTCTTTCAAGACAGAAGTGATATCAAAACTTTTATACCAATGAATGAATTATATTTTAAATATTATGGCTCTTATCCTCCGAATGAATGTGATGATGCTGGATATGGAAATTATAAAAATTATAAATATATGCAAGAACATAACATTCAAAGCTACGTAAAATTTCAACAATGGGAAGGTGAAGCAAGTGGCAAATCACCACAGTTGTTTTATACATTCGATGATGGAATTATGTGCTTAAATACTTGTATTGGAGAAGAAGTTCCTTTTGATTATTATCATAGAAGAAAAAACAAAGAAGGAAAATTATATAAATTTGTTGGATGTAATGAGTGTAAGTATTCTTATAAATGCAAAGCAAAATTAAAACGTAAAGATTATGATAACCGATATTATGAATTAGTCCCTGAATATGAATTATTAAAGGAAGAATCAAGAAATAATCTATTAAGTCCAAAAGGAATTGAAATTCGAATTAATGGAAGTATACAAGTCGAAGGCACATTTGGACAAATCAAAAATAATATGAGCTATATTAGAATAAGAAGACGAGGATTAGAAAATGTTGCAGCAGAAATCATGTTAATGTGTTTAGGAGCAAACATAAGAAGATGTTTTAA
>CANQRJ010000061.1 GCA_947626215.1 uncultured Bacilli bacterium | reverse complement strand
TTACCTAAAATGTATGCTCCTTTTACAAAATACAAATTACATTTTGTTCTTGATGTGGTGACTCCATTTATTTTTATCGTTTCATCATCTGTCATAGATACTTTGATATCTGGATTACGACTTCCTAAGACTCCACAGTAGCTTTGATTTTCATCTAAAACATACCCTTCTTCTTTTCGTGGCATTTCTTTTTGAATCACTCCATTTTTGTAAAAAGCAAAGTAAATGTCTCCAACGTCTTCAATACTTCCATCAATCACATTAAAAGTATCATTTGTTTCAAATATTGCAAATGTTCTATAAAGTAGTACTCCACTTATCAACAAAATACAAGTAATGGTAAACAAAATAATTTCAACTTTTTTATTATTACTCTCTTTAAATTTTTTTAGATTCATGAAAACAACTTCTTTCTATAATATAATTATTACTTCAAATATATTATAATTTAAAGAAAGAAAGGATTCCTATATGAAAAACTTAAAGAAAATCGTAAAGAGTTATAATAAATCTTTAACATCATTAGCCGTAGAATTAGAAGTGTCGCAAGAAGCAATTAGTCAATATATCAGTGGAAAAATTTTTCCAAAAACAAAAACAATTATTCAAATGGCAAAAATATTAAATACCTCTACAGATTATTTACTTGATTTAACGGATAATCCTAATCCTTCCAATTTTGTTTTATCAGAAGAAGAAAATGTGTTAATTCAAAATTATAGAAAATTAAATAAAGATCACAAATTAAAAGCAGAAACTTATATTGAGGCTTTAAGGGATTTAAGTAAATCCTAAGCATAAATTAAAAAATTTTTTTCATACTATGAATAGGTGATTATCTATGCCAAGTATTCATAGTAATATTTCTTTTGGACTAGTAAATATTCCAGTTTTAATTCGTCCAATTGTAAAAAATAATGATGTATCTTTTAATCAACTTCATAAAAAATGTATGCATCGTATTTCTTATTTGAAATATTGTCCACATTGCAAAATGGATGTGAAAATGAGTGACATTGTAAAAGGATATCAATACGAAAAGGGAGAGTATGTTGAGTTTACTCCGAAAGAACTACAAGATTTAAAACCAGAAAATGAAGGGGAAATTGAAATCATTTCTTTTGTTCCATTAAAAGAAATTGATTCAAGTTATTTTGAAAAAAGTTATATTCTTAGTACAGAAAAGAAAAGTAAAGCTTATAGTCTTTTTGTAAAAGCTTTAGAAAAAACAAATTTAGTAGGTTTATGTAAAACCGTATTGCATAACAAATTTTATTATGCAATTTTAAGAATGTATGATACCAATATCATTTTAACAACTCTTTATTTTGAAGAAGAAATGAATTTAAAAGAAAGTGCAAGTAATGTAAAAGTAGATAATAAAGAATTAGATTTAGCAATGAAATTGATTCAAAATTTAAAAGGCCACTTCGAACCAGAAAAATATAAAGATGAATATCAAGACAAAATTCAAGATGCTATTCAAGATAAATTAAATGGAAGAAAAGTATCAAAAACAAAAAAATCTCCTAAAAAAGAAGTCACAAATTTAATGAAAGCCTTAGAAAAAAGTTTAAAAAAATAGCATATTCCTTTGAAAAACCTGCAACGATGCAGATTATTCCTTTGAAAAACCTGCAATTTCATGTGAAAATGCTTGAAAAAGCCCTAAAAAAAGCTTATTTTATTTTTAATAAATTATATAAAATAAAAAAATAATATAATAAATTGACATTTTTTAGGAATAATATTATAATTCTCCTAGAAAAAGGAAATGATAGATATGAATAATTATGATAAAATTTTAGATTATGCTAAAAAGAATAATGGATATATTACTACAAAAGAAATGGAGAGTTTAGAAGTGAATAGCACATTTTTAAGCAATTTAGTAAATGATCAAAAAATAGAAAGAGTCGGAACAGGTATTTATAAATTACCTGAATATCCAATTGATAATTTCTACATTTTATCTAAAAGTAGTAAGAATATGTGTTATTCTCATGCAACTAGTTTATATTTGCATAACATGTCTGATAGAATTCCATTAGTGTATGATATTACTGTCCCCTATCATTATAGTGGCAATTTATTAAATAATGAAAATGTGTCATTAAGATATGTTAAAGAGGATATTTTTGAACTGGGAATGATTGATATTAAAACTGTTAATAATTTAACAGTAAAATGTTATGATTTAGAACGTACATTATGTGATATTATTAAAGATAAAAATCGTATGGATAAAGAGATTTATTCACGAGGCTTAAAAGAATATGCAAGAAATAAAAATAAAAATATTTTAAAACTAGTTAAATATGCTAAAAAATTAGATATTGAAGATGAAGTTGTTGAATTAATGGAGGTCTTGTTATAAATGAATTCAGATAAATTAAATAACATTATAAAAAAGAAATCTAAGGGTAATAATTATTTAGCATATCATCTTCATCAAATGTTTTTCTTTGAACATGTTTTAATGAGATTAGAAAAAAGTAAATATAAAAATAATATTATATTAAAAGGTGGAGTTTTACTTTCTTCGATCATTGGAGAAGATTTAAGATCTACTAAAGATATAGATGCTACTTTAAAGAGTTTACCATTAAATATAGAATTTATAAAAAAAATTTTTGAAGAAATATTATCTATTGATATAAATGATAATGTTAATTTTGAAATAGTTAATATAAAAGATATTAGATTAGAAGATGAGTATGGTGGATTTAGAATAAATGTTAAAGGTACTTTTGATAAAATAAGAACTAATTTTTTTATTGAAATAACTACTGGAGATATTATTACACCAAGAGAAATTAAATATAAATACAATTCTATTTTTGAAGATAAAAAGATAAATATTATGGCATATACGATTGAAACTATTATTGCTGAAAAATTTGAAAGTATAATTAGTAAAAATATTACTACTACAAGAGCAAAAGATTTTTATGATTTATATATATTAATGAATAAACATAAAAATGATATAAATAATAAGAATTTAGTGAAAGCCATAGAAAATACTTTTAATAAAAGAAATACTGAGTTTAATATAGATAATTTTAAAGAAATAGTAGAATTATTAGAAGATAGTAATGCTTTAAAGAAAGTATTTAATAATTATCAAAGTAAATTAGAATATGTTAAAGATGTTAGTTTTGATAATACGATTAAAGCAATAAGTGAAATAATAAATATATTAGAAAAGGAAAGTATTAATGTTTAGAATTAAAGTATTATGGAAAATTGGGGAGTAGAAGAAGCGATTCGACTTTCTTCTAAAAATTTAGGATATCAAAACCATATTTTAGTCCTACCTATATATATGTCTGTCTTTTTATAAAAGAATATTTTAAAGAAAAAGCATCATAATAAATTTTAAAGGATGGATATTATGAAACTTTTTCAAAAAACGTTTGGACCCATGTTACTTTCAGAAATCAAAGAACCCTTTAATTCTAAAGATTATATATTTGAAATGAAGTTTGATGGTCTTCGGGCTTTAATTTTTGCAAGTCCTAAAAAATTTGTGATTTATAATCGTCATAAAAAAGAAATCACGAATAAGTATCCAGAGTTAAAAGAAATTCAAAAATTAGTTCGTAAACCAACTATTTTTGATGGAGAAATTGTAGCATTTCAAAATGGACTTCCAAGTTTTTCCAAATTACAAGAAAGAATGAATTTAAAAAATACTTATAAGATGGATCGATTAAGTAAAGAAGAACCCGTTTTATTTGTCGCGTTTGATTTATTATATGAAGGAAGTGATCTTACACATTGTCCTTTAATGGAAAGAAAAGAAAAATTAAGTCATTTTAAAGATACAGAATCTTTTATCAAAACATTTTATGTAGAAGAAAAAGGAAAAGAATTATTTCAAAAAATAAAAAATTTAAAAATAGAAGGAATTGTAGCCAAAAGAAAAGATAGTATTTATGAAATCAATACAAGAGTAGATAGTTGGATTAAAATTAAAAATATTCAAAGAGAAGAATTTATAATTGGTGGTTATAGTGAAAAAGAAACTCCCTTTTTCTCTGCTTATTTAGGAGAATATCAAAATGGAAAGTTTTTATATGTGGGAAAAGTTTCTATTCCAAAAAAAGCATCTATTTATCAAAAGGTAAAAAAATTAAAGAAAAGAGTGTCTTCTCCTTTTCAAAATTTTAAAGACAAAAATGTAACTTACTGTGCATTAAAAATCTCTTGTTATATTGAGTTTTTAGAAAGAACGAAAAATAATACGTTAAGGCATCCAGTATATCGTGGGGAAGTGTGATTTTACTTTTTAAGATTTTTCGTTTATAATATAGAGCTCATACAGGGGGTTTTTATGATGAAAAAATATTCGCTCATTGTTTCTGCAAAAGCAAGACTTAAAGAAATAGAGCAATTTTATGAATTACAAAAGTATTTTCCAGATGCCTGTGATGATATATTTATTAGTCACGAAAGAAAAGATGCGAAAAAATATGCTTCTTATGCTTCAAAGTCTAGTGATTACATTGCAGTCGTTGGAGGAGACGGATTAATGCATGATGCCATAGGTGGTGTAGATGAAAATACTCCTATCCTTTATATTCCGGCAGGTACATGTAACGATATGGGATATAATGTAAATTATAATGGAGAATTAGCTACTTACATAAAAGAAAGTCTTTCTTATGAACCACTTATCCACGATATCTATCGTTTTAACTCAGAGTATTTTACGTATCTTGCCGCGGGAGGTTACTTAATGCATATTCCATATTCTATCAAAGAGGAAGAAAAAGAAAAATATGGAATTAATGCATACATGAGAGCATTTGCAAAAGAACTTGGAAATTACCAAAAAGTATATTCAGTCGATTTTCAATTAGATCATGTTCATTTTAAAAGAAATTGTATAGCAGTTCTTTTATCAAATTCTAATTATTTAGCCAATGTTCCAATTTATCCTTTTAAAGAATTGAATGATCAAAAACTAAGAGTCATGATTGTAAAACCGGCACCTAAATGGTTAATTTTAGCAGAGTTACATGAACTTGTAAGTGGAAACATTTCGCTAGACGAATTAAAATTTGTAGAATATCATATAGCTACGAATATAGATATTCACTTCGAAAAACCATTGGATCATCCGTTTTGCCTAGATGGAGATTCATCTGGGGAAAAAGCTCGTGATATTCACATTGAACCATATAAAAGAGTAAAAATAATGCATAGATAATAAAAAAAGGTTGAATTTTAAAAAAAAGTGTGATAACTTATAAACATGAAACACGTAAGTGTTTTTCTTTTGGAAAAAATTTGAGGTGATAAAAATGGCTAAAAAAGAGAAAAAAGTAAAAGAAAAAAAAGTAAAAGTAAAAAAAGAGAAAAAGCCTAGTTATTTAAAAGAAGTCAAAGAGGAAATGAAAAAAGTATCTTTTCCTTCTACAAAAGAAATCGCAAAATACACGGTTGCAACCGTTGTCATAGTCGCATTTTTAATGGTTTTCTTCTTATTATTAACGGCTTTAATATCTTGGGTGAAGGGGGCTATATAAAATGGAAAAACAATGGTATGTAGTAAATACTTATTCAGGACATGAAGAAGCAGTAAAAGAAAAACTTGAAATGCGTACGGAATCAATGGGCATGCAAGATTATATTTTCCGTGTCATTGTACCAGAAACAACAGAAATTGAAGTAAAAGACGGAGTAAGAAAAGAAAAAGTAAAAAAAATGTTTCCTGGTTATGTTTTAGTAGAAATGATTATGAGTGATGAAGCTTGGTATATTGTTCGTAATACTCCAGGAGTTACAGGATTTATTGGTTCAAGTGGAAAAGGAGCAAAACCAACACCTCTACCACCACAAGAAATTGACCGTGTCTTAGTAAATATGGGAATGAGTAGAATGAACATTGAATCAGAAATGGCAGTAGGAGATAAAGTATCAGTCATTGATGGACCATTCAAAGGAATGGAAGGAACGGTAAATACAATTGATTTAGAAAATAATCGTATTGTAGTTTCCATTGATTTATTTGGTCAAGAAACTTCTGTTGAAGTAGAACCATTTCAAGTAAATAAAAAATAAAAAAGCAAGACAATAAATCTTGTTTTTTTTAAATGATTAAACTTGAACTTTTTCTTCCTCGAACTTAAAAAATTCTTGAATGTCTACTTGAAAAAAGATACAAAATCTTCGCATGGTTTCTAAAGAAGGATATCTATCAATTAAAGAAAGAGTTAACATATCACTATAGGCTTGAAAAGAAATATCTACTTTCTCGGCTACATAAGCTCTTGAAAATCCACTTTCATAATGAAGTCTTCTTAAGTTTTTTTTAATAATCAAATAAAATGACCTTTGAGAATATTTTGATTTATAATTCATGATTCACACCTCTTTCGACTTTCATTATTTTTTATTTTGTGTTATCATAATATCGTAATAATTACGACAACAAGAATCGCAATGACTATAAAATATTAAAAATGCACATAATATAAGTGACATAAAGGCGTGCCATTAATTTTGAAATAAAATGGAATGTATATAGGAGGAACCAATTGTGAAAAAAGGAAAATATATAATAATAAGTGGACTTATAATTTTATTCTTAAGTGTAGTAGGTTTGTCCTATGCCTATTGGATGCAAAGTGAAACTCAAAAAGATTTTAATGAAATAGGAAGTAAGTGTTTTGAACTTACAATGATAGAAGAAACAGATGGAATTATTTTAGATAAAGTTCATCCCGTTACTGATGAAGATGGAATGAAAGAAGAAGGATATACTTTTACAATCAGAAATACATGTAATACCTTAGCATATTATCAAGTAAACTTAGAAGAAATGGGCTTAGCAAATGAAGAAAAAGTTTTATCAGAAGATTATATAAAATTAAGTTTAAATGATAGTAATGGAAGAAAAATAACAGAATATGAAACAGTAAGAGAAACAATAAATGATGCTATTGATGCTCATAAACTAACAAGTGGAAGTTTAGAACCAGATGGTGAAGCAACCTATACTTTAAAATTATGGATGGATTATGATACCCCTGCAATAGAAGATGTTATGGATGCCACCTATGAAAGTAAAATCAGTGTGATAGCAAGTGAAATCGAAGAAGAGAAATTAGAAAATACAATTGAAGTAACAAGTGAAAGTGAAAATGAAACTTACAGTAAAGATAAGGAAACTATTCAAATAAATGGTAAAAGTACGAATTATGATATTACAGAGTATAGTTTTGATAATGAAGTATTTAATGCATTGAAACCAAATAAGAATGTAACAATAGAAAAAGAAGAAAGTATAGAAGGAACCTATCCAGTTTATTTCAAAGATGAAGTTGGAAATATTCAAGAAGGAAGTTATGAAACAAGTAAGTTAGATCAAACAGGACCAGAAATAGAAGTACAAGAAGAAAGTGATGACGAGGGAGCCTTATTAACCATTACCTTTAAAGATTTAAAATCAGGATTAAAAGAATATAGGGTAAAAGATGGAGTAAGTACGATTGATTTAGAAGAAGAACAATGGGAAGGATTAGAAGGAAGTACTCAAAAAGTTACCTATCATTCAGTAGAAAATAAAAAGATTGTAATAGAATCCAAAGATCAATTAGAAAATTTAAAAGAAGTAGAATTTGAAATCACAAAAGCAGATATTGAAGGACCAAATATAACAGTCACAAATCCAAGTGAAGGAAAGTGGACGAAAGATGATTTAACAATCACAATAAATGCAACTGATGAAATAAGTGGAGTAAATAAATTTTATTATAAAAAACAAAATGATGAAGTATGGACAGAAATAGAGACATCTAATGTAACGATCACAGGTAAAAATGGAAGTGCAACCGTAAAGTTTGATACTAATACTGATGCAACGTATGAATTTAAAGCAAAAGATAAACAAGGAAATGAAAGTACTTCACAAACAACGATAGTAAAAGTAGATAAAACAACACCAAGTATCACTGTAAGTAATTCAAAGAATAATACATGGACGAAAGAGAATGTGACTGTTACAATAACTACAACAGATACATTTGGAGAAATTGATAAATCTTATTATAGAGTACAAAATACAGGAGATTGGACCGAAATCAAAAATGGAAGTGTGACATTTAGTAGCAATACAAATGCAACCTATGAATTTAAAACAGTGGATCAAGCATCTAATGAAAGCACTTCAGTCACAACAATCGTAAAAGTAGATAAAACAACACCAAGTATCACTGTAAA
>CANQRJ010000060.1 GCA_947626215.1 uncultured Bacilli bacterium | reverse complement strand
AAATCACTCTACTCTTATAGAATGATTTTATCACTACAACCCCCCCCCGAATCAAGGTTTCCATTTTATTTTTACATTTTTTTTACAATTCAAATTGACTGTTATATAAATCGGCGTAGAATCCTTTTTTCTTCATGAGTTCTTCATGGGTTCCTTGCTCAATAATATTTCCTTCATTCATAACTAAAATTAAATCGGCATTTTTAATGGTAGATAAACGATGAGCGATAATAAATGAAGTTCTTCCTTCCATTAAGGTATCCATAGCTTTTTGAACTAATTCTTCCGTTCTTGTATCGACATTACTTGTTGCCTCATCTAGAATTAAGAAAGGCGCATCTTCTACCATTCCTCTTGCAATGGTTAGAAGTTGACGTTGACCTGAAGAAACAGATTCATTATCGGTTAATTTAGAATCATAACTATTAGGTAATGTTTTAATAAAATGATCTAATCCCACTGTTTTACAAATTTCTTCAATTTTTTTATCACTGATATCTGTTCTATTATATTTAATATTTTCTTTTACAGTGCCTTCAAAAATCCAAGTATCTTGTAATACCATCGTAAATAATTCGTGAATATTTTTTCTCGTTAAATTTTTTGTAGAAATACCATCAATGAAAATATCTCCATCTTTAATATTATAAAACTTCATCAGTAAGTTCACCATCGTTGTTTTGCCGGCTCCAGTAGGACCTACTATCGCAATTTTTTCTCCGGCATGAACATTGACATTAAAGTCATGAATGGTTGGTTTTTCGGTTCCATCATATTGGAATACTACATGTTCAAAACGAATATTTCCTTTTACTTTTTCTTTTGGTAAATATTCTTTTACATTTTCTTCAGAGTCCATTTCTTCTTCATCTAAAAATTCAAACACTCTTTCAGATGCCGCGGCCGTGGACTGTAATTGATTTACGGCTTGGGCAATTTGACTTAAAGGAGACGTGAATAATCGAACATATGAGATGAAGGCTACAATCACACCAAAACTAATCGATCCGTTCATCGTAAGAAGAGCTCCCACGATACAAACGGCAACATAGCCAAAGTTTCCAATAAAATTCATCATCGGCATCATTAAGCCAGATAAGAAAACGCTTTTTCGGTTGCAATCATATAATTTTTCGTTTCTTATGTCAAATTCATCATTTGCTTGGTCCATTCCATTATAAGCTTTTACTACATTTAATCCAGAATAAATTTCTTCAATATGACTATTTAAGTTTCCTAATTCTTTTTGTCTTTGAACAAAATATTTTTGAGAACGTCCTAAAATACTTCCCATAAACAAAAATCCAAATAAGCTTGCAAGAATGGCCGTGATAGCCATCACCCAATTGGTGACAAACATCATTATTAAAGTTCCAATAAATAACACACTCGCACTTACAAAAGTAGAAAGCGAAGTATTCATCGTTTGGCTCATCATATCGACATCGTTTGTAACTCTTGATAAGGTATCTCCTGCTTGATGTTTATCAAAATATTTTAAAGGAAGTAAATTAATTTTATGAGAAATTCTTCCTCTTAATAGTCTTGCAAATTTGTTGGCTACGGTCGTCATAGAAAAATCTTCAATGAAATTAAAAAGAGCACTGACGAGATAAAAACCAACTAAGGTTATAACAATAGCTATAATGGCATCCATATTCATATTTGGTTTTAAGACTTCTTGAATCGACGTTGGCATACTATCGATTGCCTGATAAATACTTGTTCCATCAAGCGTTTCCACATTAGATAAGAGTTCTATAGCACTTAACATCTCTTCTTTTTTGATTTCTACCCCATCTATGGTGACATCTTCTACCATCACACTTAAAATATTTTTAGGAATTTCATCCATCTTTCCCCTTTTTATCGCGTTTAAAAAAAATATTTTATCTTCTTTTGAAATAGAAACTCCTTTATAAACCGAAGAAGAAACCATTTTTTCTAAAATGGAATTTGGAAGTTCTAATAATCTTTTTAATTGTTCTTCCATGGGAATGTTTTTTGCATCATTTACAAAAGACGTGAATAAAGATTTTTCTTCTTCATTATATTCATTGGATGCAAGGATACTTTTTATGGTTTGTTCATTCATTTGAAATGAAAGAATTTCACTCCAACTTTCATTTTGGCTTAAATTTTCTTCGACTTTTTTGGTAAGCGTTTCTAAGTTTTCCCTATTGATTACTAAACCTTTTGATATTTCATCGGTAAGTGTCGATAATTTACTAGGAGCAAGAATCGATAAAATAGAACCCACCGTGGCAAGTAAAATCGATAATATAATTAGAAAACGAAAACGTTTTAATTCTTTTATAAATCTTAGAATAGCCCCTTTAAAATCTTCGGCCGTTTGATCTGAAAAACGATTTCTATGCATTTTCTAATTCCTCCTTTGTAACTTGTGAGTAGGCAATTTCTTGATATACTTTGCATGTTTTTAAAAGTTCTTCATGAGTCCCCATGCCTACACATTCTCCATGCTCTAATACAATAATCTTGTCGGCATTTAAAACCGTACCTATTCTTTGGGCAACAATTAATGTCGTCGCATTTTTAGTATATTTTTTTAATTCTTTTCTTAACGTAGCATCCGTTTTGTAATCTAAGGCCGAAAAAGAGTCATCAAAAATATAAATTTCTGGATCTTTCGCGATCGCTCTTGCAATGGCAAGTCGTTGTTTTTGCCCACCTGAGATATTAGAACCTCCTTGAGCGATTTCTGCATCGTATTTTCCTTCCATTTTTTCTACAAAGTCTTTTGCTTGAGCGACTTCGATTGCTTCTTTTATTTTTTCTTTTGAAATGGATGCATGATGAGCACCAAAGGACACATTATAATCGACAGACCCATGAAATAAAACGGCTTTTTGAGGAACAAAACCAATTTTGTCACGTAAAGAATTTAAAGTATAGTCTTTTACATCGACTCCATCCACCAAAATACTACCATCGGTGACATCATAAAATCTTGGAATTAAGTGAATCAAAGTAGATTTTCCAGATCCAGTTGAACCTAGAAAAGCAACCGTTTCTCCTTTTTGAACTTCAAAAGAAATATTTTTTAAAAGATATTCTTCGGCATCTGGATATTTGAAACTTACATTTTTAAATTCTATAGTTCCTATTTCTTCTGTTTTATTTTCACTTATTTTTCCATCTTTTATTTTTTCTTCAGTATCTAATACTTCATTAATACGTTTTGCACTGACCTCGGCTCTTGGTAAGATCATGAAAATCATAGCAAGCATTAAAAAGGACATGATGACTTGCATCGAATAAGAAGAAAAGACAATCATATCTCCAAATAAGGCGAGTTTATCTGTTAGCATTGCTTCTTTAATTAAATAAGCTCCTACAAAGTAAATAGATAAAGCAAGTCCATTCATCACCAAATACATAATAGGAGACAATATGGCAAACATCCTTTGATTAAATAATTGTAAATTCGTTAATTCATTGTTTGCTTTTGCAAATTTTTCTTCTTGATAATTTTCTGCATTAAACGCCCGAATGACACGGATTCCTTGTAGGTTTTCTCTCGTCACTCCATTTAAGTTATCAATTAACTTTTGAACAATCTTAAATCTTGGTAAAACAATAAACATCAAAGTGATAATGACACTTAATAAAATCACGACTGCCACCGCGGTTAAGCTACTCCACGTAAAGTTTTTATTTAATATTTTGGTAATGGCCCAGATGGCCGTGATAGGCGCGCGAATTAAAAGTTGCATTCCCATTCCGATTAACATTTCCACTTGAGTAATATCATTGGTTGTTCTTGTAATTAAACTGCTTGTTTGAAATTTTTTAATATCTTCCATCGCCATATTCTCTACTTTTACAAATAATTTTTTTCTTGTATTTTTAGAAAACGTCGCGGCAATGTTAGATGCGAAATACCCGACTAAAAAAGATGAAATTAAACTTCCTAAAGCACATAAAAGCATAAATCCCCCATTGATTAAAATATCTTTCATGCTACTTCCTTCAGATTGAACTAAGACCGTTATTTCAGACATATAATCAGGCATTTTTAAATCAAGCCATACTTGTCCTAAAATAAAACAGATGGCAAGAGCAAAAAAGAACCATTCTCTTTTGCCTAAATTTTTAAATAATTTTAACATATATGAAATCCTTTCTATAATTATTTATTCTAAACTCACATAAGTATGTTAATATAAAAAAAAATAAAAGTCAACATTGACTTTTATACGGTTTCTTTTATGTTTTCTTCTGTTGTTATCTCTTTATTTTTGGATGATTTTTCTTCGATTTCTCCTTTTATAAATATTTTATAGGCATTCTCACCAATTAATTTGGTACTCGCGGCATCAAATCCTCCACCAATGACTCCACCTACAACAGGAACCATTTTTCCTAAATTAACAATTCCTTTCTCGCCAAATTTAGTTACAAAACGAAATCCTACTTTTTGATTGATTACTGTCAATGCTTTTCCAGGGATTTTTTGAATCATTGAAGTTGTGAGCTTACTTCCAAATTTAATTCCTGTTTGTTTTAAAATATCCCCTACTGCAGAACCCGTTAAAGAAAGATAGACCATAGTTTGAACTTGATCCGAATGAATGTCATATCCACCCATTTTAGCAATGGCACAACACATACGAATCTGTACGTATAATACACTGGTAATATTAGCAGGCAACGCGGCAATTAATGTAGTAAGTCCTCCAAGACTTGTGACAAATCCCGAAGTTCCACACTTTAATATCGAATTATGAATTAATGACTTCACTGCTTTTTCTGTATCAAGATTTTTTTCTTGATAATCTTTCACTAAATTCTCAATATTATCACTAACTCCTGGTATTCCATCCACAGATTTTTTATAAATGGTATCTAATATATGAACCATTTGTTCTTCATTTAATGTTTCTTTTACTTTACTTATTGTCTTTTTAGATACTTCTTGAATTTTATTTTTCGTATTTAATGCCGTTTCTTTAATGACAGGGAGTGCTTTATCGTTTGCAAAGTCTTTCACGCTTTCTATTTTTTCCTGCGTGAATTGTTTTAAATTTTCTTTTTCCATACTTTTTTCACCTCATAATCACACTTGTTTTTTTCGCGAACACTCATTTATAGAATAAGAATACCATATTTTAAGAAAAAAAGATAGAAAAGTGCATTTATTTTTTCCTTTTCTATTTTTTTAAATTAATACGCATTTTCGTAATTTCATTTCTGATATTTGAAGTATCTGTGCTAGACATTTCAGAAATTTGATTTAGACAATAATCTAATTTATACTCATTATTTTGAAAATAAGTAAGTTGTTCATCTACCATGTCTAAAATAAAATTAAACCAGGCATTTAATTCTTTATTACAATCATGTTCTAAATCAAAATAAATATCATTGATACGATTCGCATAAGTATATTGATTTATTAAAATACTTTGAGAAGTATTAAGAGGACTAATTTTTAAACGCATTCCATAAATTTTATTTATTAATTCCGTAAATTTAACACTTTGAATTAAACGAGCCGTTCTTCCATTTCCATCATTAAATGGATGAATTCTTACAAATAGAAAATGAACTAAAGCACTTTTAAAGAAAGGATTGATATCTAATACAGATAGAGAATTGGATTTATAAATTTCAATAAAATCAGATAAAAATTTATACATATCTTCTACATCAGGTCCTCTCCAAAAAATTTCTTCTTTTCCTTCTTTCGTAAAACGACTCACTTTAATAGGTCCTTTTCTAAATTCCGAAGTTTTTTCATTCATGATAAAAGCATGTAAAGCTTTAATTCTTTTTTGAGACATTTGTAAACTATCAAAAAAAATATCTTTTGATTCCATTAAGTTTGGAGAGATTAAATGAGCGTGTTCTAATTGTTGAGAACTTTCAATTTCTTTAAATAATAAAGAAATCCAATAATAAATAATTTTGTAATCATCATATTTTGATAATCGTTTTAAATATTCACTAAATTCTTTATTAGTTTGTTCCATATGTTCCAAAAGATTTTTCTCTAATTTGATCCGATCGACATATTCTTTTAAAGAAAAATATTTTGGAGCCGGTTGATTCATTTTTTCTAATGATACCATAACACTTTTCACCCCCTTGATAGTGGCATATTATACTACAAAATCAAAAAAATGTCAAATTTTGTAAAACTTGACATTTACTCATTGTCCTTTAACAATTAGATAACGATGATTTTCTCATTCACCACAACAAAAGCTTATTTTTTATTTCAGTCATTAGCCAGTAAATGTCCTCATAAAGGAGCGACCTTTAATCTTCATTTACCTTTGGTTACTAAAGAAGGCTTGCACTTCCAAATTTCACGCGTATAGGAATAATCATTTGATCTTGGCAATCACCCTGCAGCTTTTTTGCGCTACTATAACCAGAATCTAACCTTATAACGTATTACTACGTATCAACTGCATAAGGCTTATTCGCATTCTTTTCTTTTCTCAGGTTGCGAAGTCTGTAAAAAGAAAAGTTATTCTTTTTGTTTTCTACCAAAAAAGTTTATGATGACCTCGGTTAGTTCTGTACCTTATAAACCTTTAATCATGGCGACACATTCTCTTTCCCTACTTTGTAGGTCCCAACAAAATATTACTATTTTATCTACTCTATCCCCAACAGATTCGCACCTGTCGGTAAAAAGCTTAAGAATGTTCCGTACGAGGTTACCTTCCTCGTCTTTCATACGGTTCTGTTATCTAATTGTCAAAGAACAATTTGTATAAACAATTATAGCACGAAGAAATCGTTTGTCAACTTTTTTATATCATTTCTATAGCAATTTTATTCATTTTTTGATAAAATATGACTAAGTTCCCTTAGTAAAATGGATATTACAAGATCCTCCTAAGATTTAGTTGTAGGTTCGATTCCTACAGGGAACGCCATATGATTATAAGTCCCATATTTACGGACTTTTTCTTTTACTTTGGTCTTGTTTTGATCTTATATAGCATAAAAAAGAAAAGTGTTTTTTTCACTTTTCTAAACTACTTCATAATACTTTTTAAGTCGTTTTAAACTTTTGTTTTCATATCTTGAAACCGTTACTTGACTTAACCCTAACTTTTTGGCCGTTTCAGTTTGAGATAAATCATTAAAATAACGATATTCAATAATTTTTTGTTCCTCTTCTGGAAGGCTATGGATTCCATCTTGTAAAGTTAATTTTTCATCTATAGATAGTTTTTCTTTACATGGAATGGTCTCATATAAGTCTCTTGTCTCATCAGTATTAACATCTAAACTAATAGGATCATTTTTTACACTTAAAGCCTCCATAATTTGAAACATGGATAAATTTAAAAATTGGCCAATCTCCCCGTACGTTGGAAGTCTTCCTATTTTTAAAGCAAGGGTATTTTTTGCAAGTTCTATTTTCTTTGCTAATCTTAATAGTTCTTTGCTTACTTTTATTTCACGACTTCTCATGGTGTAGTCATACATTTCGCCAAAAATATAATCATAAGCATAAGTTGAAAACTTAACATTTCCTTCTTTTCGATAATTTTTATAAGCTTTTAAAATACCTACAGTTCCAGCTTGAATTAAATCTTCAAAGGAAACATTATAAAAGTTTAAAGCAACATGTTTTAATAAAGGCATATAATCCTTTATTAATTCCTCTGTTGTCAAAATAAGTCCTCCTTAAGATTGTATGCGCATACGATAACCAATTAATTCTTTTTTTAATTCTTCTTTTAAATTACATAAAAGAAGAGTTCCTTTTTGATGCTTTAAAACTAGTTTTACTCTTAACAATGCTCCTTTTCCATCAAAATCTATTTTTCTTAAATTTTTACAATCACATATGAAGTGTTTTATTTGATTTTGTTTCATGTAAGGAATGACATACTGATACATCTTATATGCCGTTTTGCTAGTTAATGTTCCAACTAGTCTAGCATGTAAAAATTCATTTTTTTGTTCTAAATTAAGAATTAGCATAGTATCACCCTTTGCTATTTTAATATAGAGCATTTTTATCTTTTTTTAAACACTTTCGACAAAAGAAGACAAAATAAATTTTTAAATACAAAGATTATTCCAATATTAAAAAATTAGAAAACAAATTCTAATTTTTTTGTAATTCTTCGATGGTATACGTGAAAATCATGAATATTTCTTGTTATACTATTTTATTTTTTCCTCTTCTTTTAATTTTTTGATAGTATCTATAGTTAATCCTGTGACTTTAGATATAAATGAATTAGTCATATTTTCTTTGATTAAATTTTGAGCTATCTCTAGTTGTTT
>CANQRJ010000059.1 GCA_947626215.1 uncultured Bacilli bacterium | reverse complement strand
ATAATTCAAAAAAAATCTTAATATTATATAATAGGCAAAATTTTTTCTAAGAAAAATCAAAAAAACCTAAACTCAAATTTTTATTTGACTTTAAAAAAAGATATTCTTTTGATACAATAAATATTGGAAAGCGTGAAACATATGGAATTAGTATATAAAAACATAGAGGAACAATTAGAATTAATTATAGAAAAAAAGATTTTAATAAAAAACAAAACAAAAGCAAAAGAAATTCTTTGGAGAGAAAATTATTATAATTTAATTACTGGATATAAAGATGTATTTTTAGATATGAAAAAAAATGGGGAAGAAGTATTTCAAAGTGAAACATATTTTGAAGAAATTTATTCCATATATAATTTTGATCGAGAGCTTAGAAATATGATGCTTAAGTATATATCTATTATTGAAACCAATCTAAAATCATGCATTGCCAATGTCTTCTCGGCAAAATATGGAACAAAAGATTATTTAAAAAAAGAAAATTTTTATGTACCAAGTTATCGAGAAGAGGAGTTTCAAGAATTTTTATTCAAAGTAAATGAAAATTTAAAAAGAAATATTAATAATTATCCTGAATTTAAAAAAATAGAAAAATCTTATCAAACCATTCCATTATGGATGTTAACTACAATGATGACTTTTGGAACAATTAGTAAATTTTATGAATTTTTAAAAATAGAAGATCAAAAAGAAATTGCAAAATTTTTCTATATTCAAAATCGTGATTTAAATACTTTTTTAAAAATGTTAAACATTATAAGAAATATTTCAGCACATGGCAATGTTTTATTTGATGTTCAATTAAAAATCCATTATCCAATTCGTAAAACATCTTATTTTCATGATGTCTTAGAAATTCCTACAGATGGTATTCATTATGAATATGGAATAAATGACATTTTATCTGTAATTATTATATTAAAACGTTTCTTAGATTATAAAGATTATAAAAAATTTATAAAAGAATTGAAAGAAGCCATTCTTGAGGTAAAAAAAGAGTTAGATCCTTATAGCTTTTCATGTTTTCTAAAAAAAATGGGGATCAACGAAAAATTTTTAAATCCACCTAAAAAAGTGGTAGAAAGTTGAGGACTTATGTTAAAATTAAAAAAAATAATAGAAACGATTCTTATTTTTATTATAACAATGTTAGGAATATGTTTCCTATTTAGTTTATTTTCATTTTTTCAAAAAAATATAAATGTAGAAGATATTATAAGTAGAACCGGACTATATTTTTTATATACCATTGGATATGGCTCCTTAGAAAAAGATACAATGATTCAAAATATACTAGCTATTATTGGAATTGTCGCGCTTGCATTAATGTCAACCTATTTAACAATTAATCTTTTCTGGCGGTTAGATGATGTAAAATTAAAAAAAGAATTTATAGTTGATAAAAAAAGTAATCTTATTTTTGAATTTTTAAATAAAGGTAGAACCATTTGTGATATGAAAGCAATCTTTATGATAAATAAAGAAAACTACGTAGAAGATAAAGAACAAAAAGAATATTATATTCCAATTGTATTTAAAAAATCAAAATGGAAACTTACTGTAAATTTAGAAGATGCTTTTTGGTACAAAGCAATTTCAAACTTATATCTAAATCCTTCTCATAAATTATATTGTATGTATTCGTTTGTAGATACAAAAAATGGTCAGGGAAGTATTAAAGTAGAAGAAATCAAAAAAGAACATTTAAAAAATATTTCTTTAGAATATTTTACAAAGCCAATTCAATTATCTAACTTTTCTTGTTGTTCTTCTAATAAAGTAAAAATAGAAACATTAGAAAATCAAGAGTATCTTTATCATTTTCCAAAAAATGCAAATCCAAAAGACTTTGCAATGGTTTTCTTAAATTATAATTACCATGTAGAAAATTTTCAAAAATATAATGAAAATTCTTATTTTAAATTTACATTATTATCTAAAAAAGAAATGACTATAACGTTGCAAATAAAAGGAGAAAATGGTTGCTTCGAAAAAGATTATTTAGTAACAGATAAACTAATTACTTACGAACTAGCTTTAAAAGATATTACAATACCTTTAGATAAAATAAAAGAAATATGTTTTACCATTTTTAAAGAGAAAAATTCTTTTGATAACACATTTATAGTAAAAGAAATGATATTAAATCGAAAAAATTAATTTTTTGAAAAAAAGAACAAGAAACGACATTTTTTTTCGTTTCTTTTTTGTATAATGAAAACGGTGAAAATATGACTGTTTATTTAGATTTGGTATTTTTTCTTAATTTGTTCTTTGATTTTTTACTTCTTTTAACAGTAAATAACACATTGAAACGTAATGCATCTTTGAAACGCATTTTTCTGTCCTCGCTAGTAGGTTCCATATCTTTTTTTACATTATTTATACCGATATCTTCTTTTTTATTATTTATATTCAAAATCATTTTAAGTAGTATCATGTGTATTTTAAGTTTTGGTTGGAAAGATAAAAATTATTTGATGCAGAACATCAGTTATTTTTATATGACGAGTGTTATATTAGGTGGCTTTTTATATTTTTTAAAATTAGAGTTTTCAGAAAATCAAAATAGTCTTATTTTCACATATAATGATTATCAAATTCCATATCTTTTTTTAGTCATATTATCACCCATTATGTTATATATTTATTATAGGCAAAGAAATCATGAAAAAAAGTATTCATCCTATTATGAAGTAACCATTGCTTTTTTAGACGGGAAAATAAAGAAATTTCAAGGATTTCTAGATACAGGAAATAAATTAAAAGATCCTATCACTAAAAAATATGTGATACTAATTAAAGAAAATTTACTTCAAAATATAAAACAAAAAAGAATTCTATATGTTCCGTATCACAGTTTAAATCATGAAGGATTAATAAAATGTTTTCCAATTGATTATCTAGAGATAAATAAAAAGAAAAGCAAAAATTATTTAGTTGGAATTAGTGAAGATGATTTAATTCGAGATGGAGTAGATTGTGTATTAAATTCTAATTGTTTGGAGGAACTATTATGATACAAAAAATTTTGAATTGGATAAAAGGAAAATATAGTGAGTGTTTTTTTATTGGAAGCAGTGATAAATTACCACCACCTTTAAGTAAAGAAGAAGAACTAGAATGTATTTTAAAAGCCCAACAAGGGGATGAAGAAGCCAAAAATAAATTAATTGAACATAATTTAAGATTAGTCGTGTTTCTTGCTAAAAAATATGAAGGAACCGGTTATGATATGGAAGACTTGGTAAGCATTGGTTCTATTGGATTGATAAAGGGAATTAACACATATAAATTAGATAAAAATATCAAATTAGCAACTTATGCTTCACGTTGTATAGCTAATGAAATACTAATGTTCTTAAGAAAAAATAAAAAACGAAAAAAAGAAATTTCTTTAGAAGATAGTTTAAATTTTGATAATGAAGGAAACGAACTTCATTTAGAAGATGTTTTAGGAACTGACAGTGATTTAGTAAGCGATGCCTATGAAAAACAAGTAGATCAAAAGTTTATTGCAAGTGAGATTAATAAATTAAATAAACGAGAAAAGCAAATTATGATCTTAAGATATGGCTTAAATAATACAGAAAGTTATACCCAAAAAGAAGTAGCAGAGATGTTAGGAATAAGTCAATCTTATATTTCAAGAATAGAAAAAAAAGTAATTAAAAACATCAAAGAACTAATGAAAACATAAATTTTATAAGAAAGCATCTCGATTTTGTGAAAAAATCATTCTATAGAGTAGGGTGATTTTTTTCATACGAAATTAAAAACATTTAAAGAAAAAAATAATAAAAAAATTGGAATCATTTTGTTTACCATCACTTGTATTTTATTAATAACAGGAGTGATTCTATATAGAACGTTTGCAATATTCGAAATGAATGACAATTTTAATGTGATGAATGGAAATGTACAAGATATGGGAGATATGGAGTTTGCATTTTATATAGATGGTTCTTTATCTAAAACTGTACCGGAGAAAAAAGAAGATTATTCACTAGACACATTATCAAGTAAATGCATTGATATGATAACAAAAGAACAAATCAGTAATGTGAGTTGGGATGATGAAAATTGGGAAGTAAAAATAAAAGGAGTAAATTCAACAAAAACAAAATGTTACTTATATTTTAAACAAATATATAAAGAAGAAATATTACGTGGAGCCATCCCAGATTTAGGAAATGGAAGACTTATTCCAATAACAATTAGTGATAATGAACAACCAAGTGATGTAAATTACGAAGGCTCTACTCCAGGAGGAAAAGTAAAGAAGGCAGATATTACAACGAGTTGGTATAGTTATGAACAAAAGCGATGGGCAAATGCAGTGATTTTAAAAGATGGAGAAGTAGATCATTATACACCAGGAGAAGAAATACCAGAAAGTGCGATTGAATCTTATTTTGTGTGGATTCCAAGATATAAATATCAATTAAAAGAAAGTGAAAGTACTTATAATAGATATACAGAAATAAGTCATGAATATGGAGAACAGTCTAATAATGATCAAATAACAAATAATAGCTCTAACAGTCCATATGAAATTATTTTTGAAACTAAAAATGATGGCACATCTATTGGTAGTACACAAAATAGTTGGCTTACACACCCTGCGTTTACAAGTTTTAATAGTAATGGGATGTGGGTTGGAAAATTTGAAACAGGATATAATGGAGCCATAGATAAATTAGGAGCAGAGAAAAATATTCAAGAACCAGAGAAGATCATTATTAAACCTAATGCTTATAGTTGGAGATATATTAATGTGTCAAATGCATTTTATACAAGTTATGGTTATTTAAGAGAGCTAGAAAGCCACATGATGAAAAACACAGAATGGGGAGCCATATTCTATTTAACGCAGTCCCAATATGGAAGATGTAAAGATATTTGTACAGAGCCAAGAATTAATAACAGTCGTTATATCACAGGTTACTCGGCAAACAAAAATCCAAGTTGTGGTTATACAGAAAATAGTGTAGATTGCAATAATTATGATGAAACAGTAGGATTAAATCAGGATGGATCTTCGGGATGGAGTTATTATAACTCTTTTAGTCAAGAAGCAAGTACAACAGGAAATTATTATGGGGTTTTTGATATGTCTGGAGGTTCTTGGGAATATGTAATGGGCGTTTTACAATCTAGTGAAAATGATGCTAGCCCTGCAAGTGGAAGAAATGAGTTGTATAATTCAGGGTTCAAAGGAAAGTATAGTTGCCCTTCATGTGATAGTAAAAGTGCTACAGAACAAACAACAGGGCTTGAATGGCCAAGTAGAAAATATTATGATTTATATGATTATAATACTTCTAATCAACTTTATCAAAGAGGACACTTAGGAGATGCAACTAAAGAATTAGGACCATTTTATTCTGTAAAATATAATTACAATACTAAACCATTAAGATTTATCAATAGTAATTTTTACGATGCTTCATATTTTGTGAATTCTGGTTCTCCTTGGTTTATGCGTGGTGGACATTTCACGGCTGGTAGTGACACAGGTATTGGAGCTTTTGTTAATGAAAATGGTCACGCGAGTGGTAATTACAGTTTTCGAATTGTTTTAATGCCATAATTTTTACAGGAAAACGTCAATTGACGACGGGGGGGGGGTTATATGATAAAATCACTATAGTAGGAACTATGGTGATTTTTTAAATGAAACTAAAAAAATTTAAAGAGAGTGATAAAAAGAAAATAGGAATTATTTTATTTACTATAGCTTGTATTTTACTTGTTGGAGGAGTAGTTCTATATAGAACCTTTGCTATCTTTGAAACCAATGATGAATTTGATATCATTAATGGAGTCGTTCAAAGTAAAGGAGATATTTCTTTTAATTTTTATATTAATGATGTTTTAGTAAAAGAAGTACCAACAAAAGAAAGTGGAAAAATATTTGATTCTTATCATAGTTATTGTGAAAATGGAACAAATATATCTTGGAATGCCCATAGTTGGGAAGCAAGTATAAAAAACATCAAAGAAAGTCCAACCAAATGTCATTTAAAATTTATAGATGGATATGAAGAAAGTATATTAAATGGAGCCGTACCAGATTTAGGAAATGGAAAATTAACCCCAATTACAATTGAAGAAAATGGAATTGTAAAAAAAGCAGACATAACGAATAAAGAAGATCCTTGGTATAAATATGAAGAAAAGAAATGGGCAAACAGTGTAATTTTAAAAGAAAATAGTTATGAGTTATTAAAAGCAAATGACAAAATAAAAAATGATCCTATACTAGAAGACAATTTTCTTCATTTAGATGGAGTAGATGATTATGTAGATTTAGGACTTGCTAATTATGATTTTCAAAATCAAATTTCATTAGTTGCAAAAGTAAAAATACCTAAAATGAATGTTGGAAATCAAAATTTTATTTTATGCAATATTGATGGAGCAGGTGCAACTATTTACTATGATTTAAGAGAAATAGGTTTTAGTATTTGGATAGATGGAGACCAAAAATATACAGATATCAAATTAGAAGCACCAGATTTAAATGAAGAATTTATAGTAGTAGCAACTTATGATGGAAATGCAATGAAAATATATATAAATGGTGAAAAAATTGGTGAAACAATGAAAAGTGGAAATATTAAAAAAGTATCACAACCTTTCCTAATTGGAGCTAATCCAGATATAACTGGCCCTGCTGCACTTGGTGATGTAGATGTTTATCAAGCGGCCATATTTAATCGAGCTATTAGTGAAGCAGAAATAAATGAAATATCTAATGAAAACTTTAAAATAACGAACAGTGAAAAATTATTAAAATATGTAGATTTTACGAAAAAAGAATATCAACCAAATGAAGTTATTCCGGAAGATAATATTGAAAGTTATTTTGTATGGATACCAAGATACAAATATCAATTATTTTCTGAAAATCCTGACAGTTATTCTACCATAAAACAAAATTTAGGAAATATTACAGATGCTACAAAACAAACAGAATTAAATCAACAAAAAGAAATTCAAATTACATTTGAAACCAATGATGTAAATCCAAGTAAAGGAAATATAAAGGATAGTTGGCTTACTCACCCTGCCTTTACTTCATTTGATAATAATAATGGATTTTGGATGAGCAAATTTGAAAGTGGATATATTGGAGCTAAAAGTGCAAGAGAAGCAGAAATAAATGAGAAAGATTCAGAAAAATTAATAATAAAACCCAATGTGTATAGTTGGAGAAATATCAATGCTTCTAATGCTTTTTATACAAGTTATGAATATCAAAGAGAATTAGAAAGTCATATGATGAAAAATATGGAATGGGGAGCAGTCGCCTATTTAACACAAAGTAAATATGGAAGATGCACTACTGGAACTTGTGAAGAAGTAAGGATTAATAATTCAATTGATTTCATTACAGGAATGAGTTCAAAAATTATACCAACGTGTGGTTTAGTAACAGAATGTGATATTACTGAAAAAACAAATTTAGAACAAGATGGACAAAATATTGTACATTATAATAATGTTTTAAGTACTGAATCTAGTACGACAAAAAATTATTATGGAATTTATGATATGAATGGTGGAGCATATGAATATGTTATGGGAATAATGCAAGGAACGAGTACTAATTCTTCTACACCAACAAGCGGAAGAAATAGTACTTATAATTCAGGATTTAAAGGATTTTACTCTAACTGTATTGAAAATGGAGCAATCAATGAAGAAAATTGCAATGATAATATAGAAAACACTACAGGAGAATCTTGGCCATCATCTAAATATTACGATTTATATGACTATAGCACATCTGATCAAGATTATCAAAGAGGAAAACTAGGTGATGCTACGAAAGAAATGGGATATTTTTATCAAGCTAATTATAATGCAAATACTGTTAGAAAATCGGGCGCATGGTATGCAGATGATGCAACATTTGTAAGTTCAGCTCGGCCATGGTTTATTCGTGGAGGACCTTCTGAATGGGGATCTTTAGGTGGAATTTTTGCTTTTCATGAAACAGAAGGACATTCAGTATTAAGGGGAACATTTCGGGTTATTCTCACACCATAAATAGAAAGGAAAAAAGAAAATGAAAAAAAGAAATATAAAATTCATCATGATTATTTTTATCTTTCTATTAATAGGAAGCATGATTATAAAACAAAAAAAAGTCATAAAACTAAAAGAACAAGAAGAAACAAATATTACTTTTGCATATGTAGTAGATGGAGAAAAACAAAATACAATACCAAGTAAAGAAGGATATACATTTGATACAGAAAATAGTTCATGTACGAATGGAGTAACCA